>JBHJOO010000067.1:0-5470 GCA_050329675.1 Balneolaceae bacterium | reverse complement strand
GGCGGCGGACCCATAGGATCTGAAATGGCTCAGAGTTTTGCCCGTTTGGGATCTGAAGTGCACGTGGTTGATATGCTGCCCCGGATTTTAGGGAATGATGATCCCGAATTGACGGCTATTTTACAGGGAAAACTTGAGGAGGAAGGTATTCATTATCATCTGAAATGTGGCGTTGAAAAAGTAGAAAAAACGAAAAATGGAGTAGACGTCCATCTCACACAAGATAATAAAAGTAAAACGCTTTCAGGAACACACCTTTTAATGGCAACCGGCCGCCGCCCCAATTTGGATTCTTTAAATCTTGATGCTGCCGGTGTTCATTTTACGGGAAAGGGCGTTGAAGTAAATGACAAATGCCGTACAAATGTAAAACACATATATGGCATCGGTGATATTACGGGCAGATATCAATTTACACATATGAGTGAGCATATGGCTAAAGTAGCAGTCACAAATTCACTAATTAAATTTCCAACTAAAATTGATAAAAAGCATGTTCCCTGGGTTACATTTACAGATCCGGAACTTGGCCATGTTGGAGCAACGGCTAAAGAGCTGGATGAGAAGGGTGTACAATATCAATTGTACAGATTTCCTTTTACAAAAATTGACAGAGCAATCACCGACGGTAAGTCAACAGGATTGATTAAAATTTATGCTAAGAAATGGAATGGGAAAATTCTTGGCGCATCCGTATTGGGTACTCATGCCGGAGAAATGATTTCTGAATACGCCGTTGCGATGAGGAATGGTATAACACTGCGGCAGTTGGCAGATACCATTCATCCCTATCCAACCTATGGCCTTGGAGCCCGCAGAGCTGCAGATCAATGGTATATAAAAAATCAGTCGGAAACAATGGTAAAATGGATTAAGCGGATATTTGGCTATCGCGGTGAGATACCGGATTACAGCGATCCCGAAAGAATAGTATAAAAAAAGCCACGCCTGAAAAGCGTGGCTTTATAAAAAGAAATTATTTTCAGGAATAATTAACCTACACGTCTAACTTCCTGTGCACTTAATCCTTTTGGTGTTTCTTCGACAGAGAATTCAACTTCTTCGCCGTCTCTCAGTCCTTCTTCAAAACCAAGATTCTCTATATTGTTCCGATGCACGAAAACATCTTTACTTCCATCGTCAGGCTCGATAAACCCAAAACCTTTTTCGGCATCGAACCATTTAATTTTACCGTATTGCATAAACTATATTGTATTTAAAACATCGAATAAAAGAATTGAAAAATACCGGAGTTGCTTTAGCTTCTCTCTATATTTATTAAAAACTGTTTACCGACGTGTGTTGTTGTGTAATTGTTATTAGCTGTAATGAACGTGAATTCATTACAGCACCAAGATATTAAATAAATTCGACTCTTAATAATTATTTATCAACTTTACCGGCTTGAATTTCTTTCAGTTTGTTTACCGCTCTGTCATTCAGATTCTCAAACGCATCCCCGGGGATATCCCCGATTGTATATTTCATGCGAAGCCATACGATATAAGTGGCCATAACATCTTCATAGCAGTAATTTTCAATCTTTTCAAGCTCTCCGTTTCTGTACATTTCCAAAACTTCGTTGCCTTCCCCGGTCTGCTTAAAGGGTATGTTAATGAGGTGGCCGAGATGTTTTAATTTGGGATATGAGCTCGCTCCGTAGTTGCTGAACTCGTCCATTAAATCTACATTTGAGCGGCTGAACCGGTAACGAATGTCGTAATGACTGAGCCTGAGAGGCATTTGTAAATTGTGTTTCATCGCTCTGTAGGTAATCAAAGGAAGGTCAAAGCCCCTCCCGTTATGATGGATCAGCCCGAAATCTTTGTAGGTTAACAGAGAATTAAACAGATTTTCAAGGCCTTCCTTTTCATTGTCACCGGTCCATGCTGATTTTTGAAGGGGTTTACCGGTATTCTCAATCCATAAACCAACCCATGAGATCATTTTATGATACATGGGTGGCAAAAAGCCGCTTTTATTGTGAGTAAGCTCTTCCGAAGCTGTAAGAAGCAGTGAGTCTTCATCTGAATTGGTATCATTCAGTACATTTCGAATGAATTCAAAATCAGGAATGGTTTCAATATCAAATACAAAATACATAATCGTTTATCGGCTTCGTTCTCCGGTAAGGTTGCCATTAAATTGCTCAATGAATTGATCATCTGCAAGTCCGCACGCAGTTAAATGCATAACTTTTGTGACGGTTGCTTCGGTTGTCATATCTCCGGCGCTGAGTACACCGATTTTTAATGCTTCTCTGCCGCTTTTATATTGTGTAAGATCAACAGAATCGAAGGGTGCCTGTGAATTAATGATCACATATACTCCATTATCCACACATCGTTTTATGAAAGGAAGCAGGCTGTAATTTCCCTTTAGTGGAAAATTACCGGTACCAAAAGCTTCAAAAATGATGGCTCTGGTTTTGTTGAGATCAAGACATTGAAGTAAATCGGGATTTAACCCCGGAAAAATCTTTATCAGATGAAGAGCATTATCAAAAAGCGGTTTATTTATTACGGGATTTTCCGGTAATTCCCACTGGTGAAAAAATTCTATATCGAGACCAATCTCAGCAAGATGTTTAAAATTGGGCGATGAAAAGGCGTCAAAATCACCAATATTCATTTTGGTGCATCGATTTCCCCTGAAAAGATGATCATTAAAACATATTGTAACTTCAGGAATCGGATGTGTGGCAAGTTCAATCGAATTGACGAGATTTCGCCTTGCATCACTCCTGATGTTGCTCAGCGGAACCTGGCTTCCGGTTAAGATCACCGGCTTTGACAAATTTCTCAAAGAAAATGATAAAGCCGATGCAGTATAAGCCATAGTATCGGTACCATGAAGTATTACAAAACCATCGAATGCATCATAATGCTCATAAATGTAATTTGAAAGTGTAATCCAGTGGGTAAAGTTGATATCCGAGCTGTCTTCAAAAAAAATTTTTTCAACCTGAATGGAAGCAATGGTGAACAATTCGGGTATCTCTTTCTGCAAGAGGGCTGTCCATTTTTTTTGATCGAGCTCTGCACCGGACTTACTGAGGTGCATGGCAATGGTGCCACCTGTTTGAAGTAATAGAATGTTTTTCATATTCCTTTCAAATTACAATCTTATTAATAGAGATTACAGATTAGTTTTTGCGTGTGTTTACATTTTTTTTTAAATATCGCAAGAACTGCATTGATATTAACTGGCAGTTATTCGTTATTAAAACTTAGTATTAACGTTGACAGGAGTAAGTAGATGAAAGTATATACATCAGAAAAAGTACGCAACATTTGTCTTTTGGGTCATGCCGGCTCAGGAAAAACAACACTCACTGAAACGATGTTGTTTGAATCAGGAACAATCAAACGAAGAGGGGGTATTCAGGAAAACAATTCGGTTTCTGATTCAAATCCCATTGAAAAAGAAAAACAAAAATCGGTCTTTACTTCACTGACACATCTGGATTGGAGAGGCACAAAAATTAATTTTTTTGATACTCCCGGAACACCGGATTTTATAGGTGAGGTTATAAGTGCAATGCATGTTTCCGATTGCGGCCTATTTGTACTGAATAGTGAATATGGAGTAGAAGTTGGTACCGAATCGCTCTGGCGTCGTGCAGAGGAAACAGGATTGCCTTCCATTTTTGTTGTTAACAAACTTGATTCTGAACAGTCGGATTTTCAGAATACAGTAAATATGGTGAAAGAAAGATTTGGCCGGGGTATTGCCATATTGCAGTTTCCGTATAGTGAGGGGAATGAGTTTCATGCAATTATTGATGTTTTGAAGATGACAATGTATGAGTTTCCGGAGGACGGGGGCAGGCCTGAAAAATTACCTATTCCTGAATCCCTGAAATCACAGGCAGAACTGCTGCATAATGAACTCGTTGAATCAATTGCCGAAAATGATGAGTCATTGATGGATCTCTATTTTGAAAATGGTGAACTTGATGAGTATCAAATGCGGGATGGATTGCGGCAGGCTGTGCTGAACCGTGATATTTTCCCGCTTTTTTGCAGCAGCGCTGAACGGAATATGGGAACTGGCCGGATGATGGGTTTTCTCAGCAATGTACTGCCGTCTCCCTTAAATTCTAACCCAATGCTGACGGAAGATGGTGATGATCATGAGATCAGCAGTGATGACAAAATATCATTCTTTGTTTTTAAATCCTATAACGAAGCTCATGTTGGTGAGTTGAGTTATTTTAAAGTAACCGGTGGAACGCTGAATGTAGGCGAGGATCTTGAAAATAAACGTACTTCAAATATTTCAAGAGTGGGATCGCTTTATATATCTCAGGGAAATAAGAGAGTTGATGTCAGCCAGATTGAAGCCGGTGACATTGGGGTAACCGTTAAATTAAAAGATGCAGAAGCAGGTGATACACTGGCCGAAAAAAGTAAAAAACTGAAGCTGGCTTCACCTCAATATCCGGCATCAAATATTCGTGCGGCTATTTCATTGAGAAAAGAGGGGGAAGAAGATAAACTGGCAAATGCACTTCACCAGCTTGAAAAGGAAGATAGAGGCCTGCTTGTTGAGCACAGCAAGGAATTAAATCAGGTTATTTTGCACGGGCAGGGCGAAGAGCATCTGGCTGTTCTTTTGCACCAGCTTACAAACCGGTTCCATTTGGATGTAGAATTCAAAACACCAAGAATTCCATATCGTGAAACGATTACAAAAGCACAGCGTTCGCATTACAAACATAAGAAACAATCGGGCGGTGCCGGTCAGTTTGCTGAAGTTTATATGCTGATAGAACCATGGCATAAAGGGATGGACACACCTGATGATCTGAATGTACGCGATGTTCAGGAGTTTGATCTGGAATGGGGTGGTAAATTTGTGTTTCAAAACTGTATTGTTGGAGGCGTGATTGACAACCGGTTTATGCCCGCTATTATAAAAGGAATTATGGAGAAAATGGAAAACGGGCCAATGAGCGGCTGCCGTGCACGTGATATCCGTGTTTCGGTGTACGACGGGTCGATGCATTCTGTCGACTCCAATGAAGCGGCTTTTAAAACGGCCGGCCTGATGGCTTTTAAGGATGGATTTCTGAAAGCAGGGCCCAAATTGCTCGAACCTATTTATGATGTGGAAATAACAGTTCCGGCCCAATATATGGGTGATGTAATGAGCGATCTCAGCTCAAGACGCGGCCAGATTCAGGGAATGGATTCGGAAGGATCTATCCAGAAGGTGATTGCCCGTGTACCACTTGAAGAGTTGGACCATTATTCAACAAAATTAAAATCAATGACCCAGGGAAGCGGAACGTACACTCGCAAATTTGCTGATTATTCTCCGGTTCCACCAGATATTCAAAAACGGGTGGTTGAAGAGACCTTGCAGGCTGAATCGGTATAATAGGTTGTGTGGAGTCAATGACAAAATGACGGGCAACTTCAGAAGTCAGAGATGGAACGCAGATAACGCAGATCTGGGAGATAAT
>JBHJOO010000328.1:0-3662 GCA_050329675.1 Balneolaceae bacterium | reverse complement strand
TTTTTTCACTTTCAAGAAGTTCTTGAATTTGTGTTTCCATCTCTTTCTGTTCACTCAGATCTACATACATACCATAAATCGCTATTACAGCATCATCAATAACAATAGGCACTGAACTGATCATAACCGGTATTTCTGATCCGTCTTTCCTCTTTCGAACCGATTCCATTTGCAGGCTGATTCCTTGAAATGCTTTATCCGAGTTTAATAAAGATTCATCAAGTTTAAAGTCCGGCGTAATTAAATTATCCAGTTTTTTGCCTTCAATACGATCATCGGTATACCCGAACATTTTCTTAAATGAAGGATTTGAACTTACAATTTTATCAACTTCATTTACCATCACAATTCCAATCGGTGAGTTTTCAAAAAGCTGATTCATCTTCTCGAGGGCTTCATTTTTTTCAGCTTCTGCATATACCAATTCAGTTATATCCAAACCAGTACCCACCAGATATTCTCCGTTTTCGGTAGTAAATTTTTTTCCTCGCAGTCGCTGAAATCTCAATCCATCATGTTTGGTCTTTACTTGTGCAACAATTTCTCCCTCACCCTCAGTGAAAATCTTTTGAATGGTTTCCATTACTCTCTTCTTGTCATGATCAGCTATAAAATCAACTGCATTCATTCCGGGTATCTCATGTAAATCATACCCCAATTCATCTCTGAAGGCATTATTCCACTCCATCATTTTTCCTTTTTTATCAAGAATAAAAAAAGTGCCCGGTATACTTGATTCAGCAGCCTTTCTGAAATTTCTCTCCCTTCTTGACTCCTCCTCAGCCTTTTTTCTTCCCGTAAGATCTTTAAAATTATTTATGGAAATTACTTTTCCATTATGGTCTCTGTACAATACGGATGAAGATTCCACCGGTATCTCCCTGCCTGATTTATGTATATAAACTTTTTCTCCTACATATCGGGATTCTTCTTCACGATTATCAAAAGCTCTTTTATTTTTTGGGTGATTCATATCCATAATCAAAGACCTGCCACCCCTGATCAATTCATCACGGCTGTATCCCAAAATATTACATGCCGAGGGGTTTGCATCAATTATCTCGCCTTCAGGAGTGCCGATAATCGTACCGGCCAAACTCTGATTAAATTGCTGCCGGTACAGCTGCTCGGCTTCTCTCAATGCATGGGAGTTTTTCAGGGTTGCAGTGATATTTTCAATCGTCAGTATCACACCCTTTTCCAAATCAACAAAAGGAGTTATAGTCAGGCTAAACCATTTTTTTTCCTTTTTGTGTTCGATAGGATACGTCAAGTAAACTCTGCTCTCCTCCTCTTCAAGAACCTTTCTTATTCCAAGAATTATTTTGAGCGCATAATCATCCCCACTGTCTACAGCACTTTTGCACAATTCAAAATAGTTCCCGGTTTTCAGGTTTGAGCCAATGAGACTATTTTCATGACCTGAAAATTCTCTCCAGGCCTTATTTGTATATACGATATTACCATCAAGGTCCAAAATACAAATCATTGCCTGAAGTGCATCCAGAACTGCTAATTCATAAGAGTTATTCATAATCAAACTCACGCAAATGGTGCTTAAAATTCATTTTATTAACTTCCCATTCCGGGAATTCCTTAAAATGTAATATTTTAAATAGAGAAATAAGACGTTAAACACTTATTTTGTTATCCATATCTTTAAATAATAAACAGTATGTGATAACACCTATTCTTTCTGATTCAAATCAATCATTGAATTTGTGAAGGCAGGTATTTTTTTCCTTTATCAATTTCTTTCATTGCATTTATAAAATCCGATTTATTGGGATTGTAAAGTAAATAGCCATTAAGTCCGGAATCCATAAGAGGTTGAATCAATTTTTTGTTCAGATAAAAATGGATACCAATGATCGCCGTATCCGGCAGTATTTTTTTTGTGTCTGATATTATCTTTTTAGCACTCCCGCGAACATTGGGCAAGTCTATGATGATGTATTTGATATCTTTTTTATTTTTTTCCTCTTTTATCTCTTCCAAATTCATTAAAGTCATTGTGTGAAAATTACTGCAAGCATCCACTACTACACGTTCGAGCATGTTTTTTCGAACGGTTCCGGATGTTAGTAAGATCAGCCGCCCATCCATTATGATTTTTATTATCAATTTAATAGGATGGGACTTCATAAACATCCCTTGTTTAACTTAAAATTATTTTAAGTTGATAAGTATAAATACCTAAAAGGATTTACCAGTAATAGAACGTATATGGCGGGTTGAGTGCTTTTCGAAATCCCGACAGCAGAAAGTTAACCAGTGGCAAGTGAGTGACTCTGTCGGGGTTGAGTGCTTTTCGAAATCCCGACTGCAGAAAGTTAACCAGAGGCAAGTGAGTGACTCTGTCGGGGAAATGATTTACTATGTATGTCAGAATTTTTCATTCACCAGGCTACTCGGCGTCGGGAAACAGATTCTGCTTCATGGCAAATCGTACAAGGCCTGCCGTGTTTCGGGAACCCGTTTTCTGTAACAGATTTCGGCGGTGGGCATCCACTGTTCGCGGACTGATAAATAGCTTTTCAGCGATTTCGTTATTTGTTAACTCTTTTAAAATCAGCCCAAGTATTTCCATTTCGCGATCCGTTATGTGAACATCAGGATCAACGGTATGTGGTTTGCCTTTGTTAGTAACAAGATCCATCATGATGCTTTTTGTGGCTTCGTCACTGAAGTAATGCTTTCCTTCCATAATATTTTCGATAGCCATCGTGAGTTCATTCCGGCCGGAACTTTTTAATATATAACCGGAGGCTCCCGCCTGAATCATCTGCCGGATATGCTGATCATCATCACTCATGGTTAGAGCAAGCACTTTTATATCCGGAAAGTCTGACGAAATATTTTTTGTAGCCTCCACACCATTCATTTCCGGCATGTTGATATCCATAATAACCAGATCAACCTCGCTGTTTTTCAGCTTCAGAAGAGCTTCCCTGCCATTCTCTGCCTCTCCAATAACTTCAATTCCCGGATGTGATCGAATCATCATTTTAAGACCATCTCGTACGATTTTATGATCATCAACCAATAGAATCTGAATATTTGCCATACGTTCTCTTTTTTAAACAGGAATAATCACCGACACCAAAGTTCCGCGGCCCGATTTACTGTCAATTTCCATCTTGCCAGAAATGGCAGCAGTACGTGTTTGCATACTGTTGAGGCCAAGCCCTTTTTTAGAAACTTTTTTGGGATCAAAGCCACAACCATCATCTTCAATTGTTAATATAATATCATTATTGGAATGTACAAGCTGAATATGAATTTTTTTGCATTTTGAATGACGATAAGCATTGTTCAGAGCTTCCTGGACAATCCTGTACAAATTGATTTGTATATTATAAGGTATGTCGACTTCTTCAAGGTTTTCATAGAAATAAAATTGAATACCGGTATTTTTCTCAATGTCATCTACAAGAGATTCAACCGCAAGTACAAGACCATAATCATCAATAGCTTTCGGCATCAGGTTTTGTGAAATATTACGCGTTTCCTGCATCGCCTGTTTCAGAAGATCCAATCCATGTTTAAACTGTTCTTTTTCACTTTTGCCAAGAGTTGAAACATCCTCGAATAGAGAATCAAAGTTCATATTTACAGCCGAGAGATACTGTCCGAGCCCGTCGTGCAGTTCGTTTGCAATA
>JBHJOO010000273.1:0-2364 GCA_050329675.1 Balneolaceae bacterium | reverse complement strand
AGGGCGTAAAAAGCGGGCGATGTGTAGAGCAGCAGGGCGATACCCGTGCTGCGGCCATTATTCCGGCTGTTGAGCCACTGTTCTAAAAATTCCTCTTTTCGATACGTTACCTTGCCCTTTGCCGGGTCGGCTATATAAACTTTGTCCCCTTTGATTTTGTACACTACCACAAAGTGAACCTGGTTCCAATAGATTACACATGGCAGTGCCGCTTCCTTTTTAAGCTGCTCCCAGGTCAGCTTTGCCCCTACCGTCCGGAACCCGATCTCCTCAGCCGCTTCGCTGATTCCCAGCAATGATACCCCCTCCCGGTTAATCCCGCTTTTTTGGCGGAGGGTGTCCATGGAATAACGGCGTCCGTGATGTTTCGCAACCATTCGCAAACAGGTGGGACCGCAGTCCATTTGGTCGTGTTGTTTAAAAAAAGGAAATATTCTCATTGCAAATCATTCAACCACATATGTTAAAAAAACCGTTAAATTGTTAATCTGATATTTAATGATGGCAAATTCTTGTGGGAGTTATCGAAAAAGAATTCGGAATTTTTTGGGGTATTATTTCAGGTTTATAGATCGTCTTGAAACGAATCATGTGATATAGAAGAACCTCATAGCGATTCCGATAGTACAATTTTCCTTGATCCCAGTATAAGCGGCCAGGATCTCCTTCAATCACATGAAAATCGAAATAGGTTTTTAATTGCTTTTTTTTTCTAAGTTTCTCAACAACATGCATCATGCTCTCTATTTTATTCTGAATGGGAACATAAATTTTATCTTGAAATTGATCTGAAAACTCATGAAACCGGAAGTTGGTTTCATCAAAACAGTAGTGAATACTGCTGCTTAATACTTTTTTGTAGTCTTTACTCTTCATGAATAATGTGTTCATTTTTGTATTATTTCTGAAAAGCAGGAAATACCCTGTAATATAATCGTGACGAACACTGATCAATTCATGATTTTTCAATATTTCATCTGTAATGAAATTGCGAATATCACCAAAAATAATATCAATATCTCCATGTCCCCAAAAGTCGTACCCATCCAGAAGTTCGGGAAATAAAAATCCATATACAGGCTTAAAATCACATAGTTTATAACCCTCTTTTATTTCAGTTGAAAAGCCCAGCTTTTTCTCCGCTAGACTATTGATTTCATCTAACGTTTTATAAACAACTATAACGTTTGGAGGTAAATCATTAATCCAGTTTTGATTATCCGTTATAATGATGAAATCAATGGAAGAATTATATTTACATGTATGAACAAAGTAATTAAAATACCACGGTAACTTTCCGAAATAACAAATAATGAGTGCGATATTTTTTTGATGATCAAGCAAATTACAGTTCCAGATCTTATTTTATCTATTAAAGTACTGTCCTGTCAACATCAAATGACATAAAAATTAAATGCTTTGCCCCGAATCTTTGGAGATGAACCGATAATCATGTTTTGATTTTTATCCTCGCTGAATATGTCAAATCAAAAATCGGCCTTTTTGTTCTTTGGTTTATCACAAATCAAGTTATGTGCAACATGTATGTATTATCGTTACTTTCAGCTCCAAAAAATTCTGAACCCTGCATAGGCGCAGATGAAGTGAAAAGTGAATCTTAAAAATTTAGCTTCCATCAATATCAATCCGATACCGAACCACCTGCTGCAGTCCGGTTTCCTCTTCGATTTCATGGGTGAACATGTATCCGTTTTTAATCACTTTTATCTGTTTATCTCTCGGCCATTTGAATTTGGTGATGAGTTTGCCGGTAAATTCAAGTACCCACCACTCATAGACATTAAAATCATCTATAATGGTAGATACCCAAACACGATTTTCGTCGTCAATAAACAGGTTTTCAAGTGCAGGCCATGTTTGTGGAAGGTTGTGAGCCTCTCGTATCATTTGCAAAACCAAGTCATCACCATTATTAAAATCCAGTCGGCTCATATCTTTTCCTTCATACATGCGGATGAGTTCCTGTCTTGTTAAAGATATTTTTTCAAAAGAATGTTCTATGGTCCGAACGAGATCTCTATTTGTAGTTCGTACTTCAATACGAAATTCATCGGAAAATGCAGTATAAAGTAATCCATCATTTGATACTGCAATTAGTGATTTTCCAAAAAATGGAAATGCATAGTAATTGTATCCTCTTCCGAAATAAACCTGATAAAGATAGATACGATCTTTTAGCTTTAGAACCGGGCCGGTAATTATTGAACCCTGCTGGTCGTGCACGTAATAAAGAATTTTATTTTCATCTCTTTCAAGATACTCTGGTGAACGAATATATTCATAACTTACCAGTAAGTGGTCATTTTTTAAAGGATATACATTCTTTGGAAAGTAGTTCTCCAA
>JBHJOO010000308.1:0-16185 GCA_050329675.1 Balneolaceae bacterium | reverse complement strand
TCCGCTCCGAAAGCAGGTATTAAATGAATTTGATCACTTGATGACTCATAAAAGTGATTTACTGTCGGAACAGACCAAAAACGATTTGACTTTAATTTTGTTTCCTCAGCAAGCTCCCGGAGTGCGGCTTGCCAGTATGTCTCATTTTGCTCAACCTTGCCCCCTATCATCCTCCACTGGCCTTCATAAATTTTATCCCGGGAACGCTTCAGCAGAAGAAATTGTGGCTTCCCATCAATTATCTTATAGGGATAGACATCAATTAGTTTCTTTTTGTACATCTTCAACCTTATTCTGAAAATACTCAAACGTTCTTTTCAACCCCTCACGGCGATCAACTTTCGGTTCCCAATTGAGTATTTTTCTGGCTTTTGAAATATCTGGCTGTCGAACCTGCGGATCATCTACCGGCAGTTCTTTAAAAATTATTTTACTTCTGCTGCCGGTAAGCTCAATAATTTCTTTCGCGAAATCAAGAATTGTAATTTCCTGCGGATTTCCAATATTTACCGGCTCAACTTCAGTGCTTTGTGATAATCTGTAAATTCCTTCGATTAAATCATCAACATACGTAAATGATCTCGTTTGTGAACCATCTCCAAATACTGTGATTTCTTCACCCTTCAGAGCCTGACTCATAAAGGTTGGCAGAGCACGGCCATCATCCAGCCGCATTCTTGAACCATAGGTGTTGAATATACGAACAATTCTTGTTTCCAGATTATGGAACCGGTGATAGGCCATCGTCATTGCTTCAGCAAAGCGTTTTGCTTCATCATATACACCACGGAACCCGATTGGATTTACATTTCCCCAATAATCCTCTTTTTGTGGATGAATTAAGGGATCGCCATAGACCTCGCTTGTGGAAGCAAGTAAAAAACGTGCATTCTTTTCTTTAGCAAGGCCAAGTGCCTTATGTGTACCAAGAGAACCAACTTTTAGTGTTTGAATCGGCATTTCAAGGTAGTCGATAGGTGAAGCTGGTGACGCAAAATGAAGAATGAGATCCAGGTTTTCTTTTATAAAAATAAAATTGGTAACATCATGATGAATAAACTCAAAATTTTTATTCCCGGCAAGATGGGCTATGTTATCTGTTGAACCGGTTAAAAGATTATCCATACAAACAACCTTCCAGCCCTCATTGATGTACCGGTCGCAAAGGTGAGACCCTAAAAAACCCGCGCCCCCCGTAATTAAAACTCTTTTAGAATTCGACATTTGCCTTCAATTTAATATTAACTGTTGGGCGGCCAACCGAGTAGTATTTTAATCCGGCTTTTTCCGCATCTTCGAGCTCGTAGAGGTTTCTTCCGTCAAATACGAGCGGCTCATTCATTCTTGCTTTAAAAGTATGAATGTCGGGCCTTCTGAATTCATTCCATTCCGTACAAATAATCAAGGCGTCAATATCATCCAGAACCGAGTCGCGGTTATTAACAAATGTGATATGATCCAGCGTTTGTTTATTGGATGCTTCTTTAAACGTTTCAATAGCTTCAGGATCATAGGCTTTCATAAAGGCGCCGCGTTTAGCAAGCTCTTCAGTGATATAAAGTGAAGGGGCCTCACGAACATCATCTGTTTCAGGCTTGAAACTCAATCCCCAAATTCCAAATGTTTTTCCATTCACCTTTCCATTAAAATGATTATCAATTTTATCAATAATGGATAATTTTTGAGATTCGTTTACTTTCATTACTGAATCAAGAATTTTAAAATCGTAGCCGTAACGGGCAGCGGTATAATGTATAGCCTGCACATCTTTTGGAAAACAACTCCCGCCATATCCAATACCTGCAAAAAGAAACCGTTTTCCTATTCTTGAGTCAGTGCCAATGCCGCGGCGAACATTATCTACGTTAGCACCCACACGTTCACATATATTGGCAATTTCATTCATAAATGTGATTTTGGTTGCAAGCATAGCGTTGGCGGCATATTTGGTTATTTCGGCACTGCGCTCATCCATTATTATAATCGGGTTGCCACTTCTGACGAAAGGTTCATACAGCGTTGTCATAAGATCTGCTGCACGTTCACTTCTCGTTCCGATTACGACACGTTCAGGTTTCATAAAATCATCTACAGCAGCACCTTCACGAAGAAATTCAGGATTTGAAACAACATCAAACTCAGTATCAGTATTAGCTGCGATTGCCGCCCGTACAGTATCGGCCGTACCAACAGGAACGGTACTCTTATTCACAACAATCTTATAATCACCGAATTTTTTAAACATTTTTCCAAGTTCACCTGCAACCTTATTTACTGCTGTCAAATCGGCCTGTCCGTTTGCACCGGGTGGTGTTGGCAGACAGAGAAAAATAACATCAGCAGGTTTTACTGCATCTTCGAGATTGGTGGTAAAGGTAAGTCTTTTTTCACGTAGCGCTCTCTCAAAAACATGTTTCAATCCGGGTTCATAAATGGGCACTTCACCATTTCGCAGCCTCTCGATTTTTTTTTCATCAATATCCACGCAAATTACATCATTCCCGCTATCGGCAAAACAGGTTCCGCTTACCAGGCCCACATATCCGGTTCCAACAACTGTTACATCCATAATTAATTCCTTTCTATTTTTTTTATTTCAAGTTCAAGTTTTCCGGCTGGTACATTAACATGTACAATATCGCCAACTTCTTTTCCAAGTATGGCTTGCCCTATTGGTGAATCAACAGATATTTTTTTCTGTTTAAAATCTGCTTCATCTTTCGATACAAGTGTATACTGCATCTCCTTGTCAGTGTTTTTATTTAGTATCGTAACAGTAGATAATAAAAAAGCCTTTGATGCATCAATATTCTTTTCATCAATAATCTCGGATGTGGCAAGCGTATTTTCGAGTTCTGCAATCTTTTTTTCGAGATAACCCTGTGCCTCTTTTGCCGCATCATATTCTGCATTTTCACTTAAATCACCCTTGGAACGTGCTTCTGATATTTCCTCGGCAATCTCCTTTCTGCCGCGTGTTTTCAAATCACGTAATTCGGCTTCCATCTTTTCAAAACCTTCTCTGGATAGATAATTTTTCTTCATAACAACTAAAATCGTTTTATCTTCTTAACTATAAACAGAAAAAGCAGTATCAAAACTGCTATCGTTCATCTGCAACTGAAATTGACTTGTGTAACAAGCTTTAAAAATAACGTCTTAAAGAATGTTTCCCAACTCAATTTTAAGCTTATTTTTCCAGAGAATTTGAGGTAAGTTAAGAACAAATCCAATCATAGAACTATAAATAATTTTAACAACCATTGGATATGTATGATAAACTCTCGACAAAACAAATTCTTCAGTTAAATAAACGGCGGAGCTCTCCATTAAAATCTTCATTTATCCTTTGGATGCATAACATACGAAGCCTTCACAATGTCGGGGCAGGCTTTCGTTCAGCAGATGCTTTTGGTATCAAGGAACTTATACTCTCGGGATACACACCGGTTCCACCAAGGCCCGAAATTTCGAAAACCGCACTTGGGGCTGATAAACATGTATGCTGGCGTTACTTTAAAGATTCAGAGATAGAAAGTGAAATCTCTCATTTGAAAGAAAAGGGGTATTACATTCTGGGCCTTGAACAGACTAAACAGAGTATTATGCTTCATAATTTTGCTCCGGAAACCGGGAAAATCTGTCTTATTCTTGGGAATGAAATAACCGGAATTGATGAACAGCTATTCAGGTATATTGATCAAATGATAGAAATTCCACAATTTGGGGCAAAACACTCCCTGAATGTATCCGTTGCAGCAGGAATAGCACTTTATGCTTTTTTTGAAAAATTCAATAAGTCTGTATTATCATGATATGAATAATTCATTTTATGAATATTACCCTGCATGATTTATCTGCTGTTGAAATCTTAAAGTTTTTTAATAGCTGATTGATTGGTAATTTATGCCCACACCTGTTATTTTCGGCGGTTAAATACTAACAAATTGCTTTCATGCCAAAACGCATTTTAGTTACATCGGCTTTACCATATGCAAATGGCCCTGTTCATCTTGGCCATCTTGCCGGAGCATATCTCCCGTCAGATCTATACACACGGTATCACCGGCTGAGGGGAAGTGATATCATTCACATTTGCGGCTCTGATGAACACGGGGTTCCGATTACCATTGCTGCCGAGAAAGAAGGCGTTTCACCACAGGAAATCGTAAACAGATATCACGAGCAAAATAAACACTCTTTTAGGGATTTCGGCATTCATTTTGATTATTATGGCCGCACAAGTTCTGCAGTACATAAAAAAACTTCCCAGGATTTTTTTCTGAAATTATACAATCAGGGTGTATTCAAACAAAAAACAGAAGAGCAGCTCTATGACGAAGAAGCAAACACGTTTCTGCCCGACAGGTATGTAAAGGGAACATGCCCGAAATGCGGATATCCGGAAGCTTTCGGGGATCAATGCGAGAAATGCGGGAGTTCTCTGTCACCTACCGAATTAATCGATCCTGTGAGTGCCATAACCGGCAACAAACCGGTCCTGAAAAAAACGGAGCACTGGTATTTACCCTTGGGCAATTATCAGGAAAAGCTTTCAAAATGGTTTGATTCAAAAAAAGATTGGAAGCCCAACGTCATCGGACAATGTAAAAGCTGGATTGACAGCGGTTTATCTGATCGTGCTGTTACAAGAGATTTAACATGGGGCGTGCCGGTACCTCTTAAAGAAGCAAAAGGTAAAGTTTTATATGTCTGGTTTGATGCTCCCATCGGTTATATATCAGCTACGAAGGAATGGGCTGAAGAAAAAAAGGAGCCTGAAGTGTGGAAAGCCTGGTGGCAGGATAAGGAAACAAATCTGATTCATTTTATCGGTAAAGATAACATTGTATTTCACTGCATCATGTTCCCTGCAATGCTGATGCAGCATGGTGATTTTATATTACCTGAAAACGTTCCAGCAAATGAATTTTTAAATCTTGAAGGCAATAAGCTCTCTACATCACGGGGCTGGGCTGTTTGGCTGAACGAATATCTGCAGGAGTTCGAGCCCGATCTATTGAGATATGTATTGGGTACAACACTCCCTGAAACAAAGGACTCCGATTTTTCCTGGACAGATTTTCAAAACCGTGTAAACAGTGAACTTGCCGATATCCTTGGTAATTTCATATTCAGGTCTGTTTCATTTACCTCAAGGTTTTTTGAATCCAAAGTACCTGAATTAAAATCCCCGTCTGAAATAGATCTTGCAGCCCTGAAGGCGATAGATGATTATAAATCAAAAATAGAATCATCGTTTAACTCCTTCAGATTCAGGGAAGCCATTGCCGAAACGATGAATCTTGCACGTGCAGGTAATAAATATTTTACCGAGACAGAACCCTGGAAAACCAGAAAGGATGATCCTGAAAAGTGTGCAAACACTCTACATGTATGTCTTCAGATTTCGGCTGCACTGTCAATACTTTTTGATCCTGTGCTTCCTTTTTCAATGTTAAAATTAAGGAAACAGCTTGGCATTCCGGAAAAAACCGGATGGACTGATGTAAGTGATAAATTGTTAAAACCCGGCAGCAAGATTGAAAAAGGCGAGATACTATTTACTAAAATTGAAGACGAAACCGTTCAGCAACAAGTCGAAAAATTAAAAAAACGAAGTAAGACATTAGGAAAAAATCAGACGGCTTATCCAAAGATGAAAGATACTATTGAATTTGAAGATTTTGCAAAACTCGATATAAGGTCCGGCATAATAACGAAAGCCGAGAAAGTTGAGAAATCAAACAAGCTGTTAAAAATTACAGTTGATCTTGGATTTGAAAACCGTGTGATCTTGTCGGGAATTGCAGAATTTTTTAAGCCGGCCGACATAAAAGGCCAGAAAGTTTGTGTTGTTGCCAATCTGAAACCCAGAAAAATTATGGGGATTGAAAGTAATGGCATGATCCTGATGGGAGAAAATCCGGATGGCAGCCTTCATTTTGTAGAAACAGAATCGGAACCGGGAAGCCCTGTTAATTAATGTATATGAGCAAACCCGACAGACAGGAGCCCGGCTGTAAACCGACTGAAAAAAACACAAATTTTAAAATATATCTACCTTTTGCCAAAGAGGTTACATGTTTTATATATAAAAATTATACATCGGAAGAGCCGGATTCTTCCTTTCAAATGACGAAAGATATCAATGGATACTGGAACCTAAAGGTTTCAGAAAATCTGACAGGTTACTGGTATACGTACAAAGTTGAATATCCCAAAAATAAAAAACCGGATACACCCTATATTGATGAGGAATTTGCAGATCCTTACAGCAGACATGTTACGGTAAAGCACAATTACCGGCAGGATGCCAAGAGTTACATTTTCCGGGATGAGTTTGACTGGGAAGATGATCAATTTCAAAGCCCTGAAGATTCAAGAGATCTTATTATTTATGAAACTCATATCAGAGATCTTACCGCTCATTCGTCGGCACAAAATTCGGCCAAAGGTGACTTTAACAGGTTTACAGAACCCGATCAGATCGGCGGAATTAATTATCTGAAAAGGCTTGGCGTAAACTGTGTTGAATTTTTGCCATTACAAAAATTCGCTGCCGTTGAACCTCCTTATTGCAAGGAAACAAAAGAAGGATTTTTAAATACATGGAACCCCTATTCATACAATTATTGGGGTTATATGACCTCTTTCTTTTTTGCTCCTGAAAACATGTATGCATCAGATTTTCCGGACAATCCGGATGCTGATTCTATTGCCGGGGAAACTATAAAAGCCGTATCAGAGTTCAAACAGCTCGT
This sequence comes from Balneolaceae bacterium, assembly GCA_050329675.1. Taxonomy (GTDB): domain Bacteria; phylum Bacteroidota; class Rhodothermia; order Balneolales; family Balneolaceae; genus CAYVBJ01. The sequence goes on along the minus strand of JBHJOO010000308.1, from coordinate 9,421 downwards.
TAAAAAGCTGCATCAAAATAAAATAAGTGTGATTATGGATGTTGTTTATAATCACACGTCCTTATTTGATAAAAATCCGCTCACTCATCTTGCACCTGATTTATATCTCAGGTATAACAAAAAAGGAGATTTGATCAACCGGAGCGGTACCGGAAATGAAATTCGATCCGAGCACAATATTGTTCGAAATCTTATTCTTGATTCAATCCGATACTGGATGGAAGAATATCATATTGACGGTTTCAGATTTGATCTTGCCGCATTACTCGATGAAAAAACATGGGATGAAATTCGTAAAGCCGCAAAAGAAATGAACCCCAATGTTATTCTGATTGCCGAACCATGGGGCGGACGATATGCTCCTTATCAATTCTCGGATCATGACTGGGCTGCCTGGAATGATCAAATTCGAAATGGCATTAAGGGATCGGACCCAATCCATGACCCCGGTTTTATCTTTTCGAGGTGGCAGCGGGAAACCGGAAGAACCAAACTTGAAAATTTCTTTCGCGGAACCATACGCGGTTTTGATAGTGGGTTATTCAAAAATAGTTCTCACAGCGTTAACTATCTTGAGAGCCATGACGGATATACACTTGGAGATTTTATTCGTATTACACTGAACAATGAACGTTCTGAAGCGGTAGTGAAAGATCGTATTGATCATGTAAAACTCAATGATGATGAGTTGGCTGTGGCCAGGTTCGCTGCACTATCCCTTTTTACAGCTCAGGGAATCGTGATGATTCATGCCGGACAGGAATTTGCCCGGTCGAAAATTATTGACAATAAAGATATTGATGATGATGCCGGGAAAATGGATCATAACAGTTTTGAAAAAAATGATCCTACAAACTGGATAGATTTCAACGATATTTCACTTAATAAAGAGCTTTTCAATTATTATCGTGGATTAATCGATATTAGAAAACAGTCACCTGCTCTAAGAAAATCCAGACAGGACAATATTTGTTTCGATCATTACGGAGATCCGTTATGTATCAGTTTTTATATCACAGGAGCAAGCACTAACGATATTTATGATTACTATGTGATTCTTAATGCAAATGCTTATGAAGATATTGAAATTATTCTGCCAAAAGGATCCTGGGAGCAGCTTGTAAATAAAAATATCGCATCTGCCAATGCGTTTGATATTTTATCCGGTAAAATAAAAGTTGATCCTCGCAGCGGATTGTTATTCAGAAAGTTGCGACATTGATAATCTTAAAATATTTTATGCTGTTTAACATTTAAAATAAAAGGACATAGTTTGGCAAAAGAATCCATTATTGACCGTGGTACCTGGAATACGAAACTTGGCTTTATACTTGCAGCAGCCGGCTCAGCAGTAGGCCTTGGTAATATCTGGCGCTTTCCAACTGTAATGGCTGATAACGGCGGGGCGGCATTTCTTCTGATCTACGCGCTGCTTGTATTTCTGATTGGATATCCGGTAATGGTTGCAGAGATGACTCTTGGCAGGAAATCACAAAAAAATCCTTTTGGTACATTTAAGTCATTAAGCAGCAACAGGTTTTTTCCTTTTGTTGGCATATGGTGTGTTCTTTGCGGTGTTGCTGTTCTCTCATTTTATGTGATCATTGCAGGCTGGACAATCAGCTACTTTTTTGAGCAAATCCTCTTTTCATTTGGTTTTAAAGAATGGGCTGCCTGGATTGCTGATTTGGATAATGGATGGGTAAATGCAGGGGTTGCAATCGTTTTTATGGCATTGACTATTTTTATAAATATCGGTGGAATTAGTGGCGGAATTGAGAGGGCGGTTCGTCTTATGATGCCATTACTGGTCATTATAATTGTAATCCTCATTGTTTATGTATTATTTCAGCCTGGTTCCGGAGTTGGAATAAGGGAATATTTGATACCAGATTTTTCTAAAATTAATATGAATCTGATTTTCTCTGCAATGGGGCAGGCATTTTTCTCTCTTTCATTGGGTATGGGGGCTTTGATTACCTACGGATCTTACTTAAGTAAAAGAGAAAATATACCTGAAGCAGCTGCTTACGTAACCGTTTTTGATATTGGAATTGCCTTTTTAGCTGGTTTATTGATAATGCCAACCATATTTATGGCACAAGAGCAAGGCCTTACCGTTTTCGATTCGGAGGGAAACCTTGTAGCCGGAATCGGTTTGATCTTTCAGGTTCTGCCCAACCTGTTTCATGAAATAGGCGGGATTACCGGACTCGTTTTTGGAGCCTCTTTTTTCTTCCTTTTAAGCTTGGCCGCACTCACTTCATCCATTTCACTGCTTGAAGTTCCTGTTTCTTTTGCTATTGATGAATTCAATATAAGACGGCGTAATGCATCGGTTGGTGTTGGCCTTGCCATTCTTTGTATTTCGATATTTTTGGCTTTTAATACCGGATTAATCGATTACATTGATTTCATATTCAGTGAAATTGGCCTCCCGCTTGGCGGCTTTTTCACCATAATATTTCTTGGATACATTTGGAAAATGCACAACGCCAAAGAAGAACTTGGCAATGGATTCAAATCAATTGATGAACACTGGTTTATGAAGATCTGGACTATTTTTGTCAAATATATTATTCCTGTAATTATTCTGTTGATACTTTTTTCAACCGTTTACTCTCATTTTAACTCTTAATTTCTGTTCTTTTTTACTATCTAAAATCCATACGTCATCGGATGATTCATTAGTTTGGTAATAAACTTTTTTAGAATACTCTTACCGATTTCAGGTACTATCAAGTTTATATTGGGAAAAGTTGACGGCGAATCTTATTTTCAAAATTTGAATATTTAATAAAATCTTATATGGCTAAAATCAGTACCTCCGACTTCAGAACCGGATTAAATATTCTGTTGGATGATGAGATCTATTCAATAGTCGATTTTCAGCATGTAAAACCAGGCAAGGGCGGTGCATTTGTCAGAACCAAATTAAAAGGGGTTGTAAATGAAAAGACGATTGATAAGACGTTCAGGGCCGGAGAAAATGTAGAGTCGGTGCGGGTTGAAAAACATCCCTATCAGTTTCTCTATCTTGATGGAAATCTGTATTATTTTATGCACCAGGAAACATATGAACAGATACCACTGGAAAAATCCCGTGTTGAAAAATCCGATTTCATTTCGGAAGGAGAAATTTGTACACTTGTAATTGATGCAGATAACGAACAGGTTCTGTATGCTGAGCCACCCGATCATATCGAAGTTGAAGTTACTGAAACTGATCCCGGAGTACGTGGTGATACGGCGCAGGGAGGTTCAAAACCAGCTGTCATTGCTCCCGGTGCTTCGGTAAATGTACCTCTTTTTATAAATGAAGGAGATATCATAAAAGTTGACACCCGTACAGGTGAATACATTGAACGAGTAAAAATTAAATAGATCATGGATTTAAAACTTATAAAAAACCTGCTTACACTTATATCAGAAAGTGATGTGAATGAAGTCTCAATCGAAGAAGGTGAATTCAAAATAAAGGTAAAAAAACAGCCGGAATCAGCATCATCTTCTGTTCAGTATATTCCTCAACAGTCTGTACAACAACCTGTTCAAAAGGCTCAGGAGCCTCCGGCACAGCCAGAAAAAACGGAGAAGAAAAAACCGGAAAGCAGTAAAGCGGATGGTGAAACGGTTAAATCGCCTATTGTGGGCACATTTTACCGGTCTCCGTCTCCTGAAGATGAACCATTTGTTAAAGTGGGTGACAGTGTTGAAAAAGGCCAGGTTCTTTGCATCATTGAAGCAATGAAAATTATGAATGAAATCGAGTCGGAATTCAGCGGTACGGTTCAAGATATTTTGGCGGAAGATGCCCAGCCAGTTGAGTATGATCAACCGCTTTTTATCATTAAAAAAGACTAAGTGCAACGAATGTTTAAAAAAATACTGATTGCCAATCGAGGAGAAATAGCCCTTAGGATTATCCGAACATGCAAAGAAATGGGAATCAGAACAGTTGCTGTTTATTCCACAGCCGATCAAAACAGCCTGCATGTAAAATTTGCTGATGAAGCAGTTTGCATTGGCCCGCCACCGGGCCGGGACAGTTACCTGAAAAAAACATCCATCCTGGCTGCTGCCGAAATTACAAATTCTGAAGCTATTCATCCTGGCTATGGATTCCTTGCAGAAAATGCTGACTTCAGCAGAATATGTGCAGAGCACAATCTGAAGTTTATCGGGCCTTCTCCCAAAATGATTGAAACCATGGGCGATAAAGCCACTGCTAAAGCCACTATGACCGAAAATAAGGTGCCAGTTGTTCCCGGTTCCGAAGGTGTAGTAAATGATTTTGAAGAAGCAAAAAAAATAGCTGATAAAATCGGATACCCTGTTATTATTAAAGCAACTGCCGGTGGTGGCGGACGCGGAATGAGAGTTGTTCATGATTCTGACAAATTTAAAAATTCGTTCAGCACCTGTCGTAATGAAGCAGAATCGGCCTTCAGTAATGCAGCCGTTTATATCGAAAAATTTGTTGCCGATCCCCGGCATATTGAGATTCAGGTTTTAGGAGATCAGCACGGAAATGTAATTCATCTTGGTGAACGGGAGTGTTCACTTCAGCGCCGCCATCAAAAAGTTCTTGAGGAATGTCCCTCTCCGGTTGTGACTCCTGAACTGCGGGAAAAAATGGGACAGGCAGCTATCAATGCTGCTAAAGCTATAAATTATGAAGGTGCCGGAACGGTTGAGTTTCTTGTTGACAAAGACAGAAATTTCTATTTCATGGAAATGAATACACGAATACAGGTAGAACATCCTGTAACAGAGGAAGTTACCAACTATGACCTGATTGCAGAACAGATCAGGATTGCAGCCGGAATCAAATTGGCAGACAGACCTTTGAAGATGCGTGGCCATGCCATTGAATGCCGTATTAATGCGGAAGATCCTGAATTTAATTTTCGGCCATCTGCCGGTGAAATTTCAGCTTTTAATGTTCCCGGCGGGCACAGTGTAAGAGTGGATACTCACGCCTATGCAGGATATCGGGTTCCGCCTTATTACGATTCAATGATTGCCAAGCTTATTGTGAGTGCCCCTTCGCGCAAAGAAGCGATAAACAGAATGAGACGGTCGCTGCAGGAATTTATCATTGAAGGAATAAAAACAAATATCCCCTATCATCTGCAGTTAATGGACGATGAAGGGTTTCAAACAGGAAATTTTAATACCAAATATCTTGAAGAAAAATTCAAATTTACACCAAATAAGGAGCAATAAATACTATGAATTATCCTGATGACCTGAAATATACCCGCGAACATGAATGGATTCGTGATAACGGCGATGGGACCGTCACAATTGGAATAACTGACTTCGCACAAAGTGAGCTTGGGGATATTGTATTCGTTGAAATTGAACCGGAAGGAACAGAATTCAGCCAGAATGATGTATTCGGAACAGTAGAGGCCGTGAAAACGGTATCCGAATTATACGCTCCGGTTTCCGGAACCATTTTGGAAATTAATGAAGATCTTGAAGATGATCCGGAGCTTGTAAACAGTGACCCCTATGGGCAGGGCTGGATGGTGAAATTCAAATTATCTGATCCGGATGAATTAAACAGCTTGCTGAGCGCCGATGATTACAAAGAAATTACTGACTGATTTTTGACTTTTTACCCTGTATGCAAAATTATTATGACGAATGGATACTGATTCTCGATTTTGGCTCTCAATATACTCAGCTTATCGCCCGCAGAATCAGGGAAGCAAATGTTTATTGTGAAATACATCCATTCAATATCAACCCGGATTCCTTCCGTGATAATAAGCCCCGGGGCATTGTGTTATCCGGAGGGCCCAAAAGTGTTTACGATGCGGATGCACCTGAATTAAATACCCGATTTTTAAACTGGGATATTCCGGTCCTCGGAATCTGTTATGGCTTACAAGCACTTTCGCATGCTGATAAACCCGGCTCGGTTGAGCGTGCAGAAAAACGGGAGTTCGGCAGGGCTAAATTATTAATCGACGACCATTCTGATCTCTTGCATCAGGTTAAGGACAATTCTGTTGTATGGATGAGTCACGGAGACCATATCCGTGACCTGTCAGAAAATTACATTGTGATTGCACATACAGCCAATGCTGCCGTTGCTGCCGTCAGGCACAAAAAGAAAAAAATTTATGGCCTTCAGTTCCATCCTGAAGTTGTTCATACTGATCAGGGACAGAAAATTTTTGAAAATTTTATTTATAAAATCTGTAAATGCACCGGCAACTGGACCCCCACTGCATTTATTGAATCAGAAATCGGTGATATACGGGATAAAGTCGGAAACAGCCGTGTGTTGTGTGCCCTCTCAGGCGGCGTAGATTCAACTGTGGTAGCTACTTTGATGCACAAAGCAATTGGTGATCAGCTGCAGTGCATTTTTGTTGATAACGGATTGCTTCGCAAAAATGAATTCACGGATGTTTTGAAAACCTATAAAGATCATCTTCATCTGCCGGTTCAGGGTATCGATGCTTCAATATTGTTTCTTGAAAGGCTTACCGGTATAGAAGACCCGGAAGAAAAAAGGAAAATTATTGGAAATACGTTTATTGATGTATTCGAAAAAACCATTACCAAAGAAAATAATTATAAATTCCTTGCTCAGGGGACCCTCTACCCTGATGTAATTGAAAGTGTTTCATTTAAAGGCCCATCGGCTACCATCAAGTCGCATCACAATGTAGGCGGTTTACCAGATACCATGAAAATGGATTTGATTGAACCGGTAAGAGAGCTTTTTAAAGATGAAGTCAGAAATGTGGGGCGCGAACTTGGCATTCCGGATTCTTTCATTCAGCGTCATCCGTTTCCCGGGCCCGGCCTGGGAATTCGTGTTCTTGGAAAATTGTCCGAAAAACGCCTGAACCTGTTACGCGAAGCGGATGCTATTTTTATTGATGCCCTGCGTAAACACAATCTCTACAGTAAAGTGTGGCAGGCTCTTGCCGTATTGCTGCCTGTTCATTCGGTTGGTGTAATGGGAGATGAACGCACATACGAAGAAGCAATAGCTCTTCGTGCCGTTACAAGTGTGGACGGCATGACAGCGGATTGGGCCCATTTGCCATATTCGTTTCTGGCTGAAGTAAGCAATGATATTATAAACAATGTTCGTGGTATTAATCGTGTCGTTTACGACATCAGTTCAAAACCGCCTTCAACTATTGAATGGGAATAGCCAGATAAAGATATTTTTTCACCATCCGGTATATTTTATCTGAATCAAAATAATTTCGAAAAAATACCGGGATTTATCGTTTAAAAAATAATCAGGAAGGAACATTTCTAAATTAATGTTCTATATTTGACTGATATACTTTACAATGGGACATTTATGAAAAGATACATTATTCTTGCTTCGTTAATTTTACTGGTTAGTTCACTCTCCCGGGCACAATCATTTGATGAAGCCTATGAGCTATATCAGAGTGAAAAATTTGATTCTGCAGCTGTTATGTTTTCTCAGATTGATAACGATCGTGCTGTTCTATTTGCAGGGAAAAGTTACTTTGCAGCGGGTAATTATTTAGAATCCATTCAGTATCTGAACAATCTGCTTGAAACTTCAACAGAAAGTATTCAGCATGAAGCATGGTACACTCTTGCATTGGTGCATTTCAGAATTAAAAATTTCTCAACCAGTTTGGAACTGCTCAGGCAGCTGTTAGATTCAAATAACAGAACAGGGCTGCGGGTTGAGGCTCAGCGATTTTACAATCAGGTATTGCAGTATTTGAACGGTAATGAAAGATTTAAAGTTTTTTCACAAATAAATGATCAACAGGTCAGAAAAGATCTTGTGGAAGCATCCGAAGGCAGAATGGCGCCCGGCACCTACCAGGTACTTCTCAAACAACATATCAGTACACTTCGAGATTCAGCAGAGATTTCCGGTTATCAAAAAAAACTGAATGAGATTATCAGTGACACGTATCATTTCCGGTATCCAAATCCTCCTGCAGGTATGAGTTACAATATTGGTGCTATGCTGCCGGTATTTGATGAAAATGAACCCGAATTTGTCATATCGAGAAATCTCTACTTTGGAATCCTGATGGCAGCGGAAGAGTTTAACAGCAGGAACCCCGATAAAAAAGTGTTCCTGAATTTCAAAAACACACTTTCTGATTCTGCAAGTATTGAAGAATCGTTTACTGAATTGATATGGAATCATCATGTTGATGCCATATTAGGCCCTTTGTTTTCTGAAACCGCTGTAAAAACAGCAAAACTGGCTGAAGATTTCAGAACACCTATGCTTACACCTCTTGCCAATTCCGACTCTATAAATCTCGATTATAACTACACTTTTCAGTTAAATCCTACATTTGAAATTCACGGGCGGCATCTCGCCCGCTACGCTGTGAATGAACTCAAGCTGGATACGCTTGCCATTATTACCGAAGCCAATGCCCTGGGAACTGCATCTGCTCTTGGATTTCGGTATGAGGCAGAAAAGCTGGGTGCTCATATTGCATACTATATTGAAGAAAATTTTGCTGCCACGGGTTTTGACATGAGGCCGCATACTCAGTTTTTTACTCCGGATTCCGTGTTAATCGATTCTCTTGGATACACTCCTGTCCAGGCAATTTATGCTCCATTTACCGGGCAGGCTGCTCCCACACTCATCAGTTTGTTGTTAACAGATCTTGAAGCTATGAATAGTGATGTAATTATGCTTGGTTCTGCTGAATGGGGAAATGCAACACTTACCGAATCACAGGAGAATTTATTTGAAATATACTATACAGAACCATTCGGTTTAACTTCCGATTCACTAAAACTGGCCCAATTCGAACAGGATTTTGAGCTAAGATTTGGAATTCCACCTAACCAGTTTTCCCGAATTGGTTTTGATGCCGGTAATTTTTTACTTGATGCATTAGACAGAGCCGGAAATCCTGAATATCTGAGTCAGGTGATCCGGCAGTTTCCCCTTTATAAAGGCCTTGAAATTCAAGTTCATTTTGATGGTACACGCATAAATCAGCGCGTGAATATTCGGCAGAGGGGAACTATAAAAGAAGATGAGGTCGCAAATAACCGGGAGTAGGTTATCGAAAAATGCGGGTAATATACTGTCCTTATAGACCGGCTATATTTGATTTACCGGAAAGTTAGGGATTACATTTCAACCCTCCGCCCTGCCAGCCTTTTGGATAAATCGTTTCAACCCGACGCAGAACCAACAGGCTGGCTGGGCTGACCTGTGGAGGAGATTCTGCCCGAAGAAGCCTGACCGGCCCTGAATGTCCACCACCCTTCTCAATGTAGGGATTTCAAGGGCCGGTGAGGCGGGGTTACCTCAAACCGGATCTGCTGCTCATGGCTCTGCCCGCTTTGCAGGTCGCGGACGCTCCACCTCAGCTCGTACCTGCCGGCTCCCAGCCCCGCTGCTTCAATCTCCAGG
>JBHJOO010000593.1:0-2643 GCA_050329675.1 Balneolaceae bacterium | reverse complement strand
GGTTTGCAGGTAATACAGGTTTGGCAAATCAGGAAAAAGTTTTACCTGATGCAATAGGTAATTTAACTCAGCTCGAACAAATTGCTCTTGATTTTACCGAAGTTTCAGGCTCATTCAGGAATGGTTGGGGTGGAGAGCTTCCTGCAAGTATGTCAAATTTGGTAAATTTGAGAAGCTTTAGAATTGGAGGTAATGCGTTTACAGGAACATTTCCTGATCTTAGCGGAGCAACTGGAATGCAAACATTTGTTATTACTTTTAATCGTTTTGAAAGAGGTTTCCCAAGATATGGACTTGAAGGTGCATGGCCAAATATTAATGCTTTTAATGTTTCTTGGAATCAAGTCAACTGGGAAGATGCTTCATTTCCTGAATCTGCACCAGGTTCAATTAGATCATTAAATGCAAATAGTTTGGGTATTACTGGATCATTGCCACCTGGAATTTTTGTAAATGGTCTTATTGTAAGTAATTTTAGTAATAACAATCTGTCAGGCAATTCCCCCGCAGATTTAAGAAATATGAGAAATGTCAGAAATCTTCGCTGGGAAGACAATAATCTGACTGGCCAGTGGCCGGATTTAGACTGGACGAATCAACAAAATTTTACTAATTCTGCAGGAGAACCAACACATCCGTTAAGAAATCTCTCAAGGGCGCAATTCAGGAATAATAAATACGTATTTGCAGACATGCTTGTTATAAGTGATGAGGGGAAAACACTATGGCAATGGTACAGAGATTGGTTTGATCAGCAGGAAGCTGCTGGTATATCAACTCAATTCAATTATGCACCACAAAAAAAATTCGGGTCCCGTGAAAATTTATCGGGCGGAATCATAGATTTCAGAACCATTGTCACTCATGAAGATAACCGTTACACCTGGTATAGAGACGGGCAACCCATTTCAGGGGAGTCGTCTGCTGTCATTAATGTATCTAATTTTGGATTGGGCACCTATAAACTGGAGGTAACCAATCCCAATGTACCGGATTTAACACTGGAGAGTGTGGATATTGTGGTGTCGGATGTGAATGACGACAGCGATAATGATAACAATGACCCGACTCCCCCTGATTCGCCCGAACCATTAAATCCGGAGAATGGAAGTGAAAATATCAGCCCGAACCCGGTTTTTGATTGGATGGATGTGAATGATGTAACGGGTTACGAGCTGCAGGTGGCCGGGGATTCAGGTTTTTTGAACCTGGCCGTCAACCGGCTGAATATCACAAATTCCGAAGCATCTGTCTCGGGACTGGAGTATGAAACCGGTTATTTCTGGCGGGTGAGGGCGGTGAATGATGCCGGCAGCAGTGAATGGTCGGATGCATGGTTCTTTACAACAGAACCGGAACCTGTTCCCGTACCGGACGTACCGGAACTCGTGTCACCCGCCCGGAATGCCGAAGGCCTCGAACTGAATGTTACACTGAACTGGGAAGCTTCAACAGGTGCAAATACATATCAGGTACAACTGTCTGAAACATCCGGTTTTGGAAGCAGGATTTTTGAATAGGCAGCGCTGAGTGAAACGCTGGTGTCAGTTGAAAACCTGAATTATAATACGAATTACTTCTGGAGAGTACGAGCTTCCAATGAAGCGGGAATCAGTAATTGGTCGGAGGCCCGTTCGTTTACAACAAAATCTGAACCGCTGCTGCCACCCGAAACACCGGCATTGGCAAGCCCTGAAGATAACAGGACGAATGAGTCGAGGACTCCGGTTCTGAGCTGGCTGGCAGTTGAAAGTGCTTCTTTTTACGAGCTGCGTGTTGCGGGAAGCGAGGATTTTGTGAACCCGGTATTCAGCCTTTCAGATATCACTGAAACAGAGGCCATAGCGGAGGGTTTGAATTATGAGACAACCTATTTCTGGCAGGTGCGCGCTGTGAACGAGGCGGGCACCAGTGGCTGGTCGCAAGTTTGGTCATTTACTACTCGTGAAGAGCCGCTGACCGCACCCGAAAGCCCTGAACCGGCCTCTCCTGCTAACGGAAGTAATGGTGTTTCAGAAAGTCCGTTTTTAAGCTGGTCCAATAGTGAGGATGCTGAAAGCTACCGCCTTCAGGTTTCCCTCTCTTCAAATTTTACTCCCCTCAGGGATCTGGAAAATGTACAAGGTACATCCGTACGAGTTGAGGAACTGGATTTTGAAACAACCTATTTCTGGCGGGTACAGGCGGTGAACGGAGCCGGTGAAAGTGAATGGTCGGAGATATGGTCGTTTACCACGCGAGAGGAACCGCTTTCGGTGCCGGAAGTGCCCCGGCTTATATCGCCTGCCGATGACGAAATAAATGTATCTCTGAATGTGAGTTTCAGCTGGAACGAGGCGTCAGATGCGGAATCTTATACCTTTCAGTTAACCTCTTCAGACAGTTTGTTCGGTTCGGATGTAAATGAGTTTACAAACATTTCCGAAACGGAAATGAATCTGGAAGGGCTGGAACCCCTGACCCGTTACCACTGGCGTGTGCGGTCGGTAAATAGTGCCGGGGAAAGCGGATGGTCGGAGCCATGGGCGTTTGTTACCATCAATTCTGATACGGATGACGGCACCGATGAAAATACGTTCGATGGCAATGATGAAGAGTTGGTTACAACGGTAGAGCAAAACTTCCCCAATCCTTTTAACCCGA
>JBHJOO010000168.1:0-3365 GCA_050329675.1 Balneolaceae bacterium | reverse complement strand
TTCGGATGTCGTAACCGTTCTGTATCAGATGAGTAGCAAAAGAGTGGCGGAACACATGAGGACTTACCTTCTTACTTATTTGAGCTTTTTTAGCCGCTTTTTTAACCGATCGCTGAATTTTTTTGGGTGAGATGTGATACCTGTGATATAAACCTGTCCGGGGATCTCTACGGCGATAGCGAGAGGGGAAAAGATATTGCCAGCCAAATTCAGATTGTTCATCCGGGTATTTTTTAGCCAATGCATGAGGAAGTATTGTCTGGCCTAAACCCCGGGCAAGATCCTGGTCATGTAGATTTTTGACCTTTTTAATGTGATTTTTCAATAATTCAATTAAGGATTCTGGCAACAGTGTAATTCTGTCTTTCTTACCCTTGCCGCTTCTTACAATAATCTGCAGATAATCGAAATCGAGATCGTGTATTCTGAGCCTAAGAGTTTCAGAAATACGAAGGCCGGCACCATACAAAAGTGAACTCACAATTAAAGGAACACCTTCCATATTAAGAAGAACTTTTTTTACTTCATTTTTTGATAAAACTGTCGGCAAATGTTTTGGTTTCTTTGCACGTTTAAAATTACTCAGTTCACCAATATCTTTATTAAGAATTTGTTTGTATAGAAACACAAGAGAACATAATGCCTGATTTTGGGTAGATGCAGCTACATTTTCGTTTAATGCAAGATGATTAAGAAATTTGACGATATCCATGTGGTTTAGATTCTCCGGGTGTTTCATATTATGAAACCGGATATATCTTTTGATCCAATCTGAATAGATTTTTTCGGTGCTGTAACTATAGTTACGTCTTCTTATCTCCCTGCGAACCCTTTCAAGTAATTTCATATCGTAATTGTTTAAAAATTTTATTGTTAGCAATAGTATGAATTCAAAAGCGGCAAAACCTTACACTAAAAGTTTCGTTTTTTCTACTTTTTACGACTTTGCAACCCCGGCCAGTGTCGCAGAATATGAAAAAAAGATTCGAATAGTTGTAAATAACAAAGAAATGGAATATTCTACGACAGTCAGCCGTAAGTAAAGGCTGTCTTATAATTATATGTTAGGTGGCTTGAATAAAAATACAATCGTAAATAAATAGGAGAACATATGGCTGATAAAAAAGTAATATTCGTAGCATTCGCAATTGAAGATGAGAGACAAAGAGATTTTCTAAAGGGTCAATCATTAAGTACTGATTCACCATTCGAGTATATCGATATGTCAGTGAAGGAAGCTTATGACAGTAATTGGAAAGATAGAGTGCGAACTCGGATTCGTCGATCTGATGGCGTAATAGTACTTGTAAGTGAAAACTCGTTAAGTTCAAGCGGCCAAAAATGGGAAATCAAATGTGCAAAAGAGGAAAAGAAAAAAATTCTTGGACTTTGGGCTTATAAAAATGACCGTACTAATATTGAAGGTGTCAACACTCGTGTATGGACTTGGGATACAATTAAGAATTTTATCAATAATCTTTAAAACAAATAAGTATGAGAATCGCACTAATTGTCGGAGTCAATTTTTATGAGCATGGAAGTCCTCTATTTGGTTGCGTAAATGATGCTTATAATGTCAAAGCGATCCTTGAAAGAAATGATGGAGGTTCTGTTAATTTTGATTGTAAACTATTAACAGCGTCCAGTTCTTCGGATGCGATCAGACGCAATGATTTAAAGGATAGTATAGAACAACTTTTCAATACAGAAGCAGAAATTGCTCTGTTCTATTTTGCAGGTCATGGACATATCGAATCTACTGGAGGTTACTTACTTGCATCTGATTCGAGTCGAGGTGATGAAGGTGTAGCATTAAGTGAAATTTTAACCTTCGCTAATAGATCGCCAGCTACAAATAAAGTAATTATACTTGATAGTTGTCATTCAGGTATAGCTGGTAATAAACCATCTGATGATAAAATAGCAACATTATCCGATGGATTAACTGTGTTAACAGCATCAACAAAAGAACAATATGCAACAGAAGAAGACGGAAGTGGAGTGTTTACAAAACTGTTGGTAGATGCATTAAGCGGGAGCGCTGCAAATTTGACTGGCGATATTACACCTGGTAGTGTTTACGCTCATATTGATCAATCGCTTGGTGCGTGGGAACAGAGACCTGTTTTTAAAACCAATGTGAAACGGTTTGTATCTCTGAGAAAAGTTACACCTGCTATTGCAATTGAAGAATTAAGAAGAATTACTGAATTTTTCCCAAAACCTGGTTTCGAATATAATCTTGATCCAACGTTTGAGCCGGAAATGAAAGGAAGAGATGCTGGTATGCCTGAACCAGATCCAGAAAACACTCGCATATTTGCAATTTTACAGAGATATAATCGCCTTAATTTACTAGTTCCAGTTAATTCACCACATATGTGGAACGCAGCTATGGAAAGCAAATCATGCAGGTTAACTGCACTTGGTGAACATTATAGAAGATTGGTAGAAAAAAGTAGAATTTAGAAAAGGATGTAACTATGAAAAAAATCAATTGGCAGAAAATTTACCACATTGACCATGAGGATGGTTTATTTAGATTATTCATTTCAGAGCATATGGGTGGAGACATCTATGGTTCAGTATTATACTTTACTGTTGAAACTGATAAAAACGGCAATGATATTAGATTACTCGATTTAGAAACATTTTGGGGTGATAATGAAGAAGAAGTTTATAGAACTTGTATACAGTGGATTAATCAAGAATTGCCTGGTGAATATGATATTCATGAAAAGTAAGCTCGCCACCTAACAAAGCATTTCGTGCGGACGGGTAAACAATTGTTGCTTATATTCTTAGTTGGTCGCCCCGCCGCACAAATGCCAAACCGTTAAGGCCCGTCAGGCGCACGTGGTGTTGTCAAAGGGGTGCACGGGTTGGTTGCTTCTCCAAAAATCACAAACTCTCCGCCGCTTCCAGCTCGTTTTGTGGTTTGCTTCTTTTATGCCCTTCCCGAGAAAAGCAGGGCGCCACGCAGCTCGTTCAAAAATATTGCCTGTAACGTGGGCAGGCCTCGCGTTGTTCAGGTTGGGTCATGTAGTGGGAAGCGCCGAGATTTTTCAGAAAAGGCGGACACTATTAAGTTTTTCCCGAGAGCGTGGTGGCGGCTCGTCGGTTTTAAATTTTTTTACCGGTACGTGAAGGCCGCCCTGGGCGTTGTTCACATCAAACCTGGTTCGGTGTGCCCTGCCTTTTCAAAAAGGTGCCACTTGTTGGGTACGTGTCTTTAAACCGGCTGGCAGGCGTTGGCTAAGAATCACCGAATAGGGGGCTTTCCAGCGCCTGCCGGATTGGATTCGCGTTTCCCGGAAATTCAAAGAGTGCGGTTATGATACGGTTTTTTGCCCATTGATTCTTCC
>JBHJOO010000189.1:0-2205 GCA_050329675.1 Balneolaceae bacterium | reverse complement strand
AAAAGGAAGTCTTTCCGTGATTTATTCAGAGCAAGAGAAAGTGAAGTTTGGCTTGATTCGGAAGCAACTGAAACAAGGCTGAAAGAGGCAAACCTTTCCAGCTATGATTTTATTCATTTTGCCACTCATGCGTTTATAGATGAGGAGCATCCAAATTTATCGGGAATGTTTTTCAATTCAGATAACAATAATGATGGGATAATTTATGTTGATGATATTTACAACATGAAAATAATTTCAGATCTGGTTGTTTTGGGTGCATGTGAAACAGGGCTTGGTTCCTTAAGAAAGGGTGAAGGTATCATTGGGTTTGTAAGAGCATTTATTTATGCAGGTGCTGCCAATTTGTTAACTTCGCAATGGAAGGTTACCGATCAATATACTGCAGAATGGATGATCCGTTTTTATGACGAAATTGACGGTGGTCAATCATATTCGGAGGCAATGCAAACTGTAAAAAAACAATTCATTTCTAATCCGGCTACAGCAAACCCGCGCCATTGGGCGGCTTTTATTCTTCATGGCAGATAAATATGTTTGTTAGCCAATCTTCTCTGTTATTATGCAAGCCACGCGAATGGATAACACATCCTTAGCCTTTGAACTGATTTTTTCATTTCACCTTTTAAATATTTACAGATAAACTTTGTAAAAACGGATGCAATATTTTTAAGAAATAGCCATATTGGCAAATCCAGTAAACAATTAATCCAAATTTTCAGTTATGAACCGTTTTTCCTTTCAGTTGCTATTATTGCAAACACTTGCATTTACGATATTATTAACCGTTGCTTTAACCTTTGATCTGAATGCTCAGCAGCAGGGTAATTTTGAGCTTGCTGAGCGCTTTACATCAGATAAAATGGTGAAAATGACCGGCAGTACATCACTTTCAGCAAACTGGATTGAAGATGAAAACAGATTTTGGTATGAATGGGAAAATCCGGACGGAAAAATTTGGATATATGTGGATGCAGACCGCCAGAATAAAAGGCCTCTGTTCGAGAGAGACGAAATGGCGGCACAGCTTTCGGAGTCATTCAGCCGTGGTTTTAATGCTAAAGACCTTGATCTGAAAGAGTTTGATTACAACACCGACCTCGGACTGTTTACATTTCATGTTGACAGTATAGAATTCCGGTATCATGTGGACAGAAGAGAGCTTGTGAAAGGCGACTCTCTTGAAAAAGAAAAAAAAGAACCCTGGGCTACCTTTTCACCCGACAGCACATGGATTGCTTTTTCTCGCGAACATGATCTCTATCTGATGCAGGCTGATGACCCCGATAGCACCGAAATCCGACTAACGGAGGACGGTGAAAGGTGGTATAGTTTCCAGGCTGACCATGGCGATACCACTTCAACAAAAAGGCTTCGCTCGCGTGCAGTCTGGTTTGAAGATTCAAAAAAACTCTATGTGAAACGGCAGGACTGGCGGGAAGTGGATGAGTTGTGGGTGATTAATACGGTTAAAAAACGTCCTGAACTGGAAACGTATAAATATAATATGCCGGGTGAGGAGAATCATTACCAGGATGAAATACTGGTTTTTGATGTTGAAAGCCGGAACCATGTACGGATGGATACCGATAAATGGCCGGATCAGTCACTGGGAGGTGTATATTTTAGCGGGGGTGGTATCTTTAAAACCGATTTATCCGATTATCTGTACATCCTTCGCCGTAACAGGACCTGGGATACCATCGATGTGGTGAAAGCCAACAGCACTACCGGGGAAACAGAAGTTTTGTGGACAGAAGAGAGCCATCCCTATTTCAACACACGTTATGCTCAGCTTGCTGTTATTAATGAGGGAGAAGAGTTTTTATGGTGGAGTGAACGTACGGGCTGGGGCCAGCTTTACAGATACGATTCACAGGGTAATCTGAAAAACAGAATTACCAGCGGACATTTTATGGTTGGTGATATTGCTCAAATTGATACGACTGCCCAGACAATCTATTTTGAGGGATTTGGCAGAGAAGACGGTACTCATCCCTACTATTCGCGGTATTACAAAATTAAATTTGATGGTTCCGGTATGAAATTGCTTACACCGGAAGATGCAAATCACTCCTTCAGCATGAGCGACACCGACCGCTACTTTGTCAACAACTACTCACGGCCTGATCAGCCGACAAAATCGGTTTTGCGGGATCGGGAGGGGCGCGTGATACTTGAACTTGAGGAAACGGATATAAGCAG
>JBHJOO010000370.1:0-5684 GCA_050329675.1 Balneolaceae bacterium | reverse complement strand
AAAAAAGTACTTCTGATTGCTGATGAAATTCAAACCGGTATCGCTCGTACCGGCAGCCTTTTAGCCGTTTGCGGAAATTGCACCTGCGAAAAACAATGTGAACGGCAGGAAACCTATGTCAAACCGGATATTCTAACTCTTGGGAAAGCAATATCCGGCGGAGTCTATCCCGTATCGGCTGTTTTAACCGATTCGGAAATCATGGATGTTCTGGAACCCGGCCAGCACGGATCTACTTTCGGAGGAAACCCTCTGGGCGTTGCTGTGGCAATGGCTGCCCTTCGTGTCATAACAGACGAAAAGCTGATACAAAATTCAAGATCTTTGGGTGAACTTCTGCGCAGCAAATTAAACGAACTCAAAGAAAAATCACCACTGATAAAAAAAGTTCGTGGTAAAGGATTGTTGAATGCAATTGAAATTAACGATTCACCGGATAGCGACACCGCCTGGGATATTTGCGTGGCACTTAAAGAGAACGGATTACTTGCCAAGCCAACTCATGGAAATATAATACGGCTTGCCCCGCCTCTTGTGATTACTGAAGAACAATTATTGGATTGCATTCGTATAATTTCTGAAACAATTCTTAGTTTTAAACATCAAAAGGAATTGGTAAACAAATCAAATTAATCTAAAATGAATTCAGTTACATCTGAAAAACGTATCGCACCCGAAAACGTACACTCCGTACTTCGCAAACATATGATTGCTGATGGATACGAAATGGTACTTGATCTTGAAAAAAGTAAAGGAGCTTACCTTCATGATGCCAAAACGGGACGTGACTATCTGGATTTTTTTACTTTTTATGCATCCAATCCTCTGGGTATGAATCACCCCCGGCTTGCCGGTGATCCCGAATTTGTTGCAAAACTGGGTGAAGTAGCAATCAACAAACCCTCGAATTCAGATATCTATACAGAAGAGATTGCTGAGTTTTTGGACACATTTTCACGGATTGGCATCCCTGACTATCTGCCGTATGCTTTCTTTATTTCCGGCGGATCCCTGGCAGTTGAAAATGCTCTTAAGGTAGCTTTCGACTGGAAGGTGCAGAAAAATTTCAG
Source organism: Balneolaceae bacterium (assembly GCA_050329675.1). GTDB lineage: Bacteria > Bacteroidota > Rhodothermia > Balneolales > Balneolaceae > CAYVBJ01. The sequence continues at coordinate 4,614 of JBHJOO010000370.1, read as the reverse complement.
AAAAGGTTATCGAACGGAAAAGGGCCACAAAGTTTTGCATCTCGATCGTGCTTTCCACGGACGCAGCGGCTACACACTTTCACTTACCAATACCGAACCAACCAAAACCAAATATTTTCCAAAGTTCGACTGGCCCCGTATCATTAATCCTGTCTTGCAATTTCCATTGAATAAGGAAAATCTTGCAGACACTGAAGAAAAAGAAAAACAGGCTCTTGCTCAGGCAGAGCGTTATTTTGAAATATACAAGGATGATATCGCCTGTATTATCCTTGAGCCAATTCAAGGAGAAGGGGGTGACAACCATTTTCGCCCTGAATTTCATAAAGCATTGCGCGAACTGGCCGACCGTCACGAAGCCCTGCTTATTTACGATGAAGTGCAAACCGGTGTTGGATTAACTGGTAAATTCTGGTGCCATGAATATTTTGTAAAACCTGATATCATTGCCTTCGGGAAAAAGGCACAGGTGTGCGGAATCCTGGCGAGTGACCGTATTGATGATATTGAAACCAATTGTTTTCATGTGTCCTCAAGAATCAATTCCACATGGGGTGGTAATCTTGTGGATATGGTTCGGTTTACAAGAATTCTTGAAGTGATAGAAGAAGACAATCTTGTACATCATGCAGCCACAACGGGTGAGCATCTTCTGAATCTGATATCGGAATTATGTGAGCGCCATGAACATCTTTCAAATCCCCGCGGGCGCGGCCTGTTTTGCTCGATGGATCTCCCGGATACTCACGCACGCAATGCTCTGATTAAAGAGTGCCGGAAAAACGGGTTAATTATTCTTGGATGCGGCACCAAAACCATCCGGTTCCGTCCAAATCTTGCCATAACGAAAGAGGAACTGAATAAAGGGATTGAGATTATTGAGCAGAGTTATAAAGATGCTGCAGGAGAATGCCCCGTATTGAAAAAATAATAACACATTCTTCATTCCTGGTTCAATATTCTAAACCATTTGATGTGATTCCGGCTGGATGGTTACCTCATTCAGGACCGATCCATCCGATTGAGATGCTGCATAATACACCGCCTTGGCTACTTCAGCTGGAGTCAGCATTTTATCTTTTTGCACCCTCATATCCACTTTTGGATTATCCCAAAAATCAGTAGCCACACCACCCAGATAGAGAAGTGAGAATTTGACTCCGGATCGTTTGTTTTCTTCAACCAGTGCTTTGGTAAAACCGGTAACCGCGAACTTGGATGCTGAGTAAACCGATGTATTTTTCATGATTGCCTTACCCAGAATTCCCGGAAACATAATAATCCTTCCCTTTTTGTTTGTAGCCATATATCGTACCACAGTTTGCGTAACCAAAAAAGTACCGAATACATTTATATCAAACACTTCTTTGGCATCCTTAGGGTTTATATCGAGCAGCGGCTGAATCAGCCCGGTTCCAAATGCATTCACCAGTACATCTATATGTCCAAGATTTTCTTCAACTTCACGAGCCATATTGGAAACTGAGGCCAGGTCGGTGACATCCACCTCGATTACAAAAGCTTCTCCGCCATTGTCATTTATCTCCTTCGCTTTCTCCTCAGCCTTCGATTTATTCCGTGCAGCCAAGACTACTTTTGCACCCGCTTTGGCAAAAAGATCTGCACACGCACGGCCAATCCCCCCGGAGCCGCCGGCGATTACTACAATTTGATCATTCATAAATTTCTTTGGTCTGTTTAAAAGTTTATCTACTCAATTCAAATGCATTTTAAATCGTTCGATGGGATAAGTGCTAATTTTAGGTTTCAAATCAAGACGGCAAACTTAAAACATTAGATTAATTTAATTCTGCTTGCTGTTCATCCACTCTAAAGTATATTTAATAAAGTAACAGGTGCATTTAGGGTTAGTATTGAACTCAAAAAACAATACTAATATTTAAAGTGAAATTATTGTGAGAAAGCATACACCATTCTTCTGTTTAATATTATTTGTTATAGTATTTGCTTGTGATACTCATGAAGCTTCTTTTGAGGATTCAATAAACCCTTTATTTACTTTGACAACGAATGTTATTCCAGAAGAGGGTGGAACAATTAGCCCATCCGCAGGAAACTTTACTGAAGGGGTTGACATCCAAATTGAAGCCAGCCCATCGGATGGGTTTGTTTTTGACCGGTGGGAAGGTGATCTTACCGGATCAAACAATCCGGATACTATTATTGTAGATGATGAGAAATTCATTACAGCAATCTTCAAAGAAGAAACTTTAGGAGAGGGATTTTCACTTGCAGTTAATACCGAAGGAGCGGGTTCGGTAGAGAAAGATCCTGACAAAGCCAGCTACCTGGAAAGAGAAGAAGTTATCCTGAGAGCAGTTGCAGAAACCGGGTGGACGTTTAAGCAGTGGAAGGGAGATTTGTCCGGAAGTAGCACCCCAGAGACGATTACGGTTGACGGGGATAAATCAGTAACGGCCGTCTTTGAACAGGACCTTGTTATTGTTATCTCCGTCGAAGAAGTAAAACTCTATATTGATGAGATGGAGCTTAGCGGATTCAGGAGAACCAGAGATTTTAAAACCAAAAATTTTATCCTGAATATTCCGCTTGATGGATCACCATTTAAAATTACACATACAGAGATACCTCCCGGATTATATGATGAGCTTGAACTTGAAATCGAAAAACCTGAAGATAAAAACAATGTGGGCGATTCAGATTTTTGGCTTGGAAACAGATCTTTTTCACTGGTTGTTAGAGGGATTTATCGTGGAGAAGGATTTATATTCAGGTCTGATGAAGACTTTGAGATTGAAGTGGATATAAATCCTCCTCTCAGCATTACAGAAGGCCAAAACTCAATTATCCCGTTGATTGCAGATTTCGAAAGTTGGTTTAAAGATTCGAATGGTGATATTCTTGACCCGAACGATTCCAACAATAAAGATAAAATTAACAAAAACATTGAGGATTCATTTAGTAATTTTTAAATCCCAAATCGGGATGTGGCACATTCGGCCTTTCAAGGTTCAAAGACGGGAGACAAAATTTTCAGTGGGCTTACCTCTGTGTAACACGGCGTTTGACACAGTGTACCTTTGAGAATTTTTAGAATAATGTTATGACAATTTTGGAAAGAAGTAAGGATATTAAAGGGAAACTTTAATAAGTATGTTTAAGCCAAAAGTTCTTCTTTCCTTAATCTTTTTACTGGCTGCATTTATTATTGCAGGATGGATGTTAACTGGTAATTCGCCTCAAACCGAGCTGGAAAAAGCGTTTATCAAACAACCTGATCCTCAAATAGTTCAGGAACGAATCCTGAAAGAAATCGGATTCAAACAACCTGCAGCCTCAGACCGTTTTTTTGATGCAACTTCCATGCATTTCGGAAATGATGGCCTGATCTATTTCGGAGATTCGGAAGAAATGGTTATCCGTTCTTTCGACATTCATGCAAATCCCGTGGAAACATATGGTATAGGTGAAGGGAATGGGCCCGGCGAGTTTGCAAGGTTTTTTAACGCGATATTTTCGGATGAAGAAAATAACCTTTGGGTTTATGACAGTGCCAACAGCCGGATTACCATTATTGATAAGTCAACAAGTTCATGGAAAATCCACCAAACCGAAGAGGTTCATTACCATGTGATTCCCCTTCAATCCGGTAAATACGCTGCCAGAATAAGGCAATATACCGGAATGAAACTTTATGATGAAAACCATAATCCCCTTCACACCTTTGATCCGCTTGTACAAAACCCGGAATTGTGGATTATCATATTACAGGGCAGTTCTGCAGTTCATAGTGATTTCAGCATCATCCAGTCATTTTATTTCACGAATCATATTGTCAGATACGACACGGATGGCAATTTTCTGTACTTTCGAAAACCGGTAGAACCTGTTCCACTCAAGAAATTAGTCCCGGAACACATGGTTTTTGAAAACGGGGGGCCAAATTACAATTTTGAAGATTACTCCTCATTTAATCAAATAACATCTGCAATCAGCCTTTCCGATCAATATATCCATCTGTTGATTTCCAAAAATTTGAACTATGATATTGAACATGAGACTTATCAAAGAGATTGGTTAATTGACATTTATGATATAGAAACCGGTGACTACCGGTTCAGCTATGAAACTCCTGAACCGGTATCTGCTTTTGCTGTTTCAGAAACCCACCTGGCAGCCATTTCAGAAGCGACAGGAAAGCTCATCATCTGGGAAATAGCGGAGGGCTGGTGACAACATCTAATAAACATTTAAAACAATTATTTGGCCGGGATTAAACGCGATAGTTCTTCATTTGAAATAACAATTTTTTTTTATTGACTTCAACGATTTTATCATGGAAAACCAGAAAATCGCGACTCTGCCTGTGAAAGCCCGGCCAGCCTGATGATTTCTTGCATGAATTTTATGTTTAATGCCACGAAGGCTGGCAGGGCAAATACCGGTGTTTTTTAAAACGAGAAATTTGTAATTTTTACCTCTCTAAACGGGATGTGGCGCAGCCCGGTAGCGCGTCCCGACTCACCTGTCGGGAAGGCCGCAGGTTCAAATCCATTTTGAAAAAGAGTAGTGTTAACTGAAACAGGAAATTCTTAGTTTTACACTTTCGGGATGTGGCGCAGCCCGGTAGCG
>JBHJOO010000014.1:0-3276 GCA_050329675.1 Balneolaceae bacterium | reverse complement strand
TTTATGGTTAACATGTTTGATAAAAAAAACTCTGATGAAAAAAAGGCTATCCGCGAATCTTCAATTAATTTCATCAACGGACTCGATAGAATCGAAAAGTCCGTTCATTAGTGAAGCCCTGAGGCTGTCCAAAAAAAACTTTTGGTAAATTTATAGCCTGAAATATTGAATTGATATGCAAGTAGCGATATTCAATTTAATAATTGTGACACGACATTAGTTTAAATTACGTCCGGATAAGTTCTGATTACAATGGCAATAGAATAATATCTTCAAAATCCAGATCCAGTTCGTCCAGAACAGGGGCTGCTATTTCAGAGATTTCCTGATTACTGTAACCGGCAAGTCCCTCAAGTTCGATATATAGTATTTCATTTAACTCATCAACATAGTAGGAAGCATCCGCACTTTCGAAGCTTTCTTTTAGTACATTCACAAGAAACTCAACATCATTGATCCAATCATTAAAATCCGATTCGGTAATATCCGCCATCTTTATTAAAATTAAGATTATTAACTCACAGCAGGTTAAAGACAAAATATGAATCCATCCATAAAAAAATTAGCAGAAACCTCACTGAAAAAAAGAAAAAAAATCATTGGATTGATGTCGGGCACTTCTCTTGATGGCCTCGATATTGCACTGTGCGAAATTCAGGGAAGCGGATCTGATACAGTTGTAAATTTGAAACATTTTATCACCAAACCGTATGGTGAGCATGAAAAAAGAAGACTTAAGAATATTTCATCAGTGAAAACGGTGGAATTGAGTGAGGTCTGTTATTTACATACATGGCTGGCCGGTTATCATAGTAAGTTGATTTTGACAGCACTTGAAAAATGGGGGATTGAGCCCTCAGAAATTGATTGCATTGCAAGCCACGGACAAACAATCTATCATTTTCCGTCAAGAGAACAAACTGAGAAGGAGTTTGAGAAATTCAACAGTACTTTGCAAATAGGAGATGGTGATCATATCGCTTATAAAACAGGAATACTAACGATCAGTGATTTCCGTCAAAAACATACTTCTCCCGGAGGAGAAGGCGCTCCGATGGCGGCACTTGTCGACCGGATTCTTTTCAGTGATCCGGATGAATCAAGGATTCTGTTGAATATTGGTGGTATTGCCAATTTCACTATTATTCCGGCAGGAAAAAAAGATAGCCGGGATTCATTTACAACAGATACAGGCCCCGGAAATACGATGATTGACAATCTGGTTCAAAGATATTATTCCCTTGAATATGATGAAGATGGAAAGATAGCCAAATCCGGGCAAGTGAATCATGATTTATTGGGTGCCTTATTATCGGACAGTTATTTTGAAACGAAGGAAACAGCATCAACCGGCCCTGAACACTTTAATTTTAACTGGTTAAATGAAAAAGCTGAAGGATTAAAGATTTCATTAGAAGATATTCCGGTTCCCGACATTATCAGAACCGTTACTGAATTATCAGCGATTACCGTAACAGATCGGATTCGCAAACTTTGTTTAGATGATAAGTATAAAATTTATATCAGCGGAGGCGGTATGCATAATACTTTTTTGATTAATCGTATCAGGGATTTGCTCCGGGGTGTTCCAATTAAAAGTATTGGCGAACTTGGTGTTGATCCCGATGCCAAAGAAGCGGTTGTATTCGCTGTACTCGCCAATGAAATGTTGTCAGGCAGCGGTTTCGGTTTCGGGCCGGCAAGAACAGGCCGGTTAAACTTTGGTAAAATATCATTTCCTGAATAATTCATCATCCCGATATTTTACTATTGAGATATCAGGAGTCACCGGGATAAAATAATTTTATTTGTTTGTAAGAATGAATCAATGACTTACGAACCGGAATTGATTTACTGAAAATCTCCTTTTGCCTCTTCAGATATTCTGAACGTCCCCGGGTGGTTTCAATTTTAATGGGATCCAATCCATATTCACTTAATTCGTATGGGCTGGCTTTCATATCAATAACACGGGTTTCAAGTGCCAGCAGAAAAGCTTTCCTGATCAGGTCGCCTGGTATCCATGGGTAACCTTTAAAAGCCCATTTATACAAATCCATGTTGGTATGCAGGCATCCGGGTTGTTCGGTTTTGGCAAATCCGGAACGGCTGAGCTTGTTTTTATTCAATGGCCTGGCAGCATCGGTAAAAAAACGAAATGCATCAAAATGGGTACAAACAAGCGGCCTCGATTCTACAAAATTGGTTATTTTTTTTCGCGGCAGTCGCAAGGATAAATATTCATGCCTAATATCCTCTGTTTTATAGACCATTGCCCATTCATGCATACCAAAACAGCCAAAGGATGGATTTACATTTTGAGTAAACTCAAGCAGTTTTAAAATCCAGTCAAAAGAACGCAGCCGTTTTGCAGGGATAAGACCGGGATTCAGATATAGATACTCTTTGTCAGAATTTAACTCTTTGATATCTAACTTTTCTTTTGAACTCTTTTCAAGAAGAACGCCAGTACCGGGCGTCCATCTCAACAGGTGCGATGGACGGAACTGATAATACTCAAAAAGAAAATCCATTACGGGATTTTTGCCGCCTGCCGATCTTTTTTGTAACCAGGGTGAAATAACAGGATCTAAAATTGCCTTGTGATTGTTTACTCTTTGAATCCATTGGCCCGAATCCAGAATGGGCCACTCATCTATGAATTTTCTTTTTGATTGAATCATATTTCTAAAATATGATTCTGACGGATTTTATGTCAAAGATTTATATCGCAATTTGAAAATGAATCAATAAGATTTTTTCATGTTAAAACAGATTTGGTTTTTTATACTTCATCTTCGCCCGCATTATCAGATTTTGATTCTCTCAGGTGGATTTTTACTTGGCGGGCTCCTTGCCGACACCATGAATCATCAGCAATTCTGGTTTCAGTTTTTGAATGTACACATACTGCTATTTGGTGGTGCAACAGCTTATAATTCGTATTGGGATAAAGATGAAGGGCCTGTTGGCGGTTTAAAAAATCCGCCGGTAATGAGCAGCTGGATGCATCCGGCATCGTTATTATTTCAATTCGCAGGATTATATGTTGCCTGGCAGATGGGTATTCACTATGCACTTATTTATTTCGTGAGTTTCATCCTGTTCTGGCTTTATTCAACACCACTGGCGCGGTGGAAAGGACATCCACTTTTAAGTATTTTTGTAATTGCTGTAAGTACAGGCACAAATTCTGTTTTACTCGGATGCCTGGCGGCGGGCGGACAGCTGTCGGCGAATGTGATTGTTGCGGCAGCCGGAGCGTCATTTATTTTA
>JBHJOO010000438.1:0-2115 GCA_050329675.1 Balneolaceae bacterium | reverse complement strand
ATTCAATGCCAACCCCAGCACTAACTAACCTGCTCTCTACATCAGGAAATATTTCGGAAATGTTTAAGAACCAATAAATAATTTTAAATTCGAAATCTCTCGGGATTCCTCTGATCTATTTTGCTCTCTCTAATTAAACGCTGCTAAACTGATTTGGGTATTTTATGATTCTAAGTTTTTCAGTACAAATGTATAACGAAACATAAACCGCTAACATTGTGTATCAAAAAATCAAATCATTTTATACTGCAAAAATCAGGGAATAACAATTGCCAGGTATCGTTTTGGCTAACGATAACTCTTGTTCCACTCTTTGGCTACAAGAAATGCCATTTCAAGGCTTTGCTCGTAATTCAGACGGGGATCGCAATATGTTTCATAATTATGGCCAAGGCCTTCTTCATTGAGTCCGTTTGCACCGCCCACACATTCGGTTACATTATCACCGGTCATTTCAAGATGAACACCTCCAAGGTAGCTTGCTTCGGCTCTGTGAATTGCAAATGTCTCTTTAATTTCTTTTAAAATGTCATTAAACCTTCTGGATTTTACATTATTCCCGGTTGCGAATGTGTTTCCGTGCATTGGATCACAACTCCACACAACAGGAAATCCTTCCCGTTTGATAGCCCTTATAAAATCAGGAAGCTGACCGGCTACTTTATCAGCACCAAATCTGCTTATCAAAACAATTTTTCCGGCTTCATGATTGGGATTCAATTTTTCAATCAACTTTAGGGTCTCATCCAGATCAAAGGGTGGCCCTACTTTAATTCCCACAGGGTTATTGATTCCTCGTAAATACTCCACATGGGCACCTTCAATATCCCGTGTTCTGTTGCCAAGCCATACCATATGTGCCGCTAAATTAAACCAACCTGTTTTTCTGGGAACTTTTCTTGTTTGAGCTGATTCGTAATATAAATTTAAAGCTTCATGAGATGTATATAAATCAACTTTATGAAGAGTATTGAATTGATTTGGTATGATCGATTCCATAAAATTTACAGCTTTATGTATCGAATTTACCATTGCCTCGTATTCTTTGTAATACTCGTTATTACGCATAAAATCCAGCTCCCATTGCTCGGGATAATGCAGATCAGCAAATCCCTCATCGGCAAGTGCCCGCAGAAAATTAAGTGTTAATCCTGCTTTATTATATGCTTCCAGCATTCGCAATGGATCCGGAACTCTCGCTTCCCTGCTCGGCTCAATGCTATTGATCAAATCGCCACGATAATTCAAAATTTCTTCACCCTCAACCACTTCATAATCGCGTGATCTTGGTTTTGCATACTGACCTGCAATTCTTCCAACGCGTACTACAGGAATACTCATTTCATGAACAAGAATGAAGCTCATCTGAAGCATTACTTTCAGAAGGTTTACAATTTTTGGCGCATTACACGCAGAAAAGGTTTCGGCACAATCTCCACCCTGAAGCAGAAATGCTTCTCCGGCGGCAACTTTTGCCAGCTTCTCTTTTAAAACATCGATTTCCCAAGAGGTAATTAACGGCGGCAAATATTTTAATTGATCGTAAACCTCTTGCAATTTCCCTGTATCAGGATAAGGCGGTAACTGCTCAATTTTTTTGTTACTCCATGAAAGAGGGTGCCATTCACCAGGATTTACGCCGGATGGAATTTTTAATTTGTTTATTGCTTCAGATAAATCAGCCATTCATATTGGGTGTAATTGTAAAAAGAATCTTAAAATAACATTATAAAATTATTTTTACATCATAAAATTTTGTTAGCAAGTAAAGCCCCTCAATGAATTACTTTTCGATACAATCCTGAACGTTATTGATATCCTAAGCGTTTAAAAATACTGTCAGTTCAATCTATAAATTCGTATCTTATTTGGTTGACAATTCACCTAAATCAATATTTTTTGCGTAGAAATATAATCATCCGCGGCGCCAGGGAGCACAATCTAAAAAACATTGACATCGATATACCAAGAGAAAAACTCGTGGTTCTTACCGGTTTATCCGGCTCCGGAAAATCATCACTCGCTTTTGATACTATTTATGCAGAGGGGCAGCGCCGTTTCCTCGAATCTCTTTCGGCTTATGCCCGACAGTTTTTAGGAATGATGGAACGCCCG
>JBHJOO010000221.1:0-5985 GCA_050329675.1 Balneolaceae bacterium | reverse complement strand
TTGCTCTTATTTTCAAAAAACTAATATATGGCACATCCTGGAAAAACGGTTCATTTGTAATTAACCATCCTACAGCTACTGATGGGAAATTCGCCCATCTGTTAGCTGATGCAAATCGTGAAGATCCATCTCTTCGGAAAGTACCGGTTAATAAATATCGATCTTTAAAAACATAATTGGCTCTGGCTATGTACGAGATTACACCCCAGGCAAAAGAAGTATTAAAATTTGTTTGGCCTTCAGATTCACCTGCATTCAGGAAGAAAAACTCTGAACTCGTTCCCGGAAAATTAATTCTTGATCCGCCAAGATTCTCAAATTTAAATTCCTGAAATGTCAAACCACCCAAAAGATCAATACGATGATCTCCAAAATTCTCATTATAATTCAACGTAGTCTCTGAAACCCAGTTAGTCTCTTTGTTATCGGTGATACTTAAACGGCTCTCCGTATTTTGCTGCAAAGCAGAAACATCAAATTCAGGTACAAATACCTTGCTTTCATCTCTGCCCCAGTCAAGTCCAAAACTTGTTCTGAAATCGAAATTTTTCAGAAAATTTACCCTTAAGAAAGCATTGCCTGCTACTCTGAATCCAAAATTATCGTTATTGTTAAAAGCCATGGAAGCGGCAGGATTTGCAGATCCCCCATTTATGGTTGTGTCGAAAAAATTACCTTCTTCATCGCGGGGCTGAGTGGTTGGATCTGCTCTTAACGCCTGTGTAATAAGACCGCCCGCCTCATTTTCAGAATCCTTAAATGTAAAAGCGATGTTATGGCCTAATGTAATGTTATCAGTTGCAAAATATTCATTGTTAACTCTCAGGTTTACCCTCTGAAAGTTTGCCCCCTTAATTACACCGTCTTCCTGAAAGTAATTGGCACTTACAAAATATGTAGATCTATCACTGCCTCCACCTACTGAAACCTGGTAATTTTGAAGTATGGCCGACCCGTCAGAAACTAATTCAAGCCAATCCGTTCCAGGACCCACCTGATCCGGATTTTCAAAAACCGGGCCCCTGCCTTCATTAGCAGCAGATTCATTAGCCAGGGTAGCGAATTCTCTTGCATTAGCAACGTTAATTTTATTACTGATTCTTTGAACTCCTGTTGAAGTTCGGATATTGATTCTTGGTTCACCAACCCTGCCTTGTTTGGTTGTAATAACAATTACACCATTTGCCCCCCGTGAACCATAAATCGCAGTTGCAGATGCATCCTTCAGTACTTCAGCAGATTGGATATCTTTTGTATCTAAAAAAGAAATATCATCAAGAAGCAAGCCATCTACAACGAATAGCGGGCTGGCATCATTCAGAGTACCAACACCCCGTATTCTGATTTGTGGTGTTGAACCGGGGCGGCCATCAACCGGTATTACCTGGACACCTGCAACTTTTCCCTGGAGTGCATCTTCAAATGAATGACTGGGAACTGTAGCCAATCTCTCACCTTCAACGCTGCCAACTGAACCTGTAAAATCACTTTTACGCTGTAAACCATATCCGGTTACTACCATCTCATCACCAAACAAAACTACTTCCGCCAACTCAATATTTATAATCGTTCTTCCATTTATATTTACTTCACGTGTTTCAAAACCGAGAAATGAAAAAATTAAAGTAGTTGCTTCTTCAGGAACCACAAGTGTGTATTCGCCATCCAGATTCGTTGATGTTCCGATATTTGGAAATTCAGCAACAGTTATATTTACTCCTGGAAGAGGTGTACCTGTACCTGCTTCTACCACTCTGCCTCTGATCTCTTGTTGAATATCTTGAACAGGGGTTTCCGGAAGAGCCTCTTCCATTTTATAGATACCATATGTTTTGGGATTCAGGTAGGAGAATTCCAAATTAGTTCCACTCAATAGAATATTTAATGCCTTTTCTATATTTTCTGGCAGAATGATCTGACTATGAATCGTGGCTTTTTCTATAGCATCCGTGCGATATAAAAATACCACGTTAAAGCGTTTCTCCAAAATATCAAGGGCCTCTTTCAGGTCCGTTCCTTTCTTAATATGAAAAACTTCACTTAATTCCTTCTGTTGATAATCATAAGACTTCGCAATCTGAGTATGACCAATCTGGCCAAAAAGGCTAAATACTATTGCTACTAAAACAACTTTAGAGTAATTAATCGTAACATGTTTCATAATTCATTCCTTTGTATCATTATATCATTGTTTTACTGAATTTTTTGTGGATCAATTCGATTCATTCGGATTTCCTATATAAACCGTTTTTCTATCTTCCGATTGATACACTGGTATACTTGTAACCTCCGAGATTGATCGGATCAACTCTTCAAGAGATCTAAAATAGACAGCTCCCTCAAGAGTAACAGCCGCCAGATCAGGATCTGAAATTTCCACCTCTGCGTTAAAAAGCTCTTCTACATGATTAGCGAATTCCCGAAGATTTTTATTCTCAAATTTCATAAATCCGGTTGCCCAGGAAGTATAAAATGTGGTATTTACCTTCTTTCGGCTAAGAATACTTGAGTTGTTAAATTGAACCATTTCACCAATTTTAACTTCAAATTTTTCTTTTTCAGCCGGGGAATTAAACTTTTGGGCATTTGATGGCTCTATTTCCACTATTCCTTCCTGTAAAATTACACGTGACCAATCTTTTTCTACGGTTACTAAAAACTTTGTTCCTATATCCCTGATAATTCCGTCCGGTGTACTCACTGCAAAGACAGGTTCTTTTTGTAAAGAACTATTATTTACTTCAAACCAGGCTTCCCCCTCAAGGATTACTTCTATAGTTTGGTTGTGAATTAGTCCAAGGCTATATGTAACAGAAGAGTTGCTGTTCAAAACAATTTTGGACCCATTGGAGAATGATATAGTTTTTCTTTCTCCTTCGTCTGTTGAAATTGTTTTCATCTGAATAACCTGCTCTAAATTAGTAACATTCACATCACCTTCGTTAAAATGAAAAAGTCCCAGACCTAATAAACTAACTACCACTAAAATTGCTGAAATACGAAAAAACCACTTTAGTTTATTATCGTTACTGCTAACCCTGTTTCCGGAAAATCGAATGGGCTGTTTACCAATCGTGCTTTTATGCAACTCTGACCATTTTTTTTCAAGATTCGGCACTGCCGGTTCAACAAATTCAAATCCTGAAATTTCAGCGATAGCAGCTTTGGCTTTTAATCTGTTTTGATCGCTTTTCTTTATCCATTTGTCCCAGGATTCAATATCCTCGGAAGTTCCCAAGCCCTTTGCAAAACGGCGAAAGGATGCTTCGTTAACCAGTTCAGATATCGTATAATTTTCCTTATTCAAAAACTATATTCACATTATAATTAACTGAAGAACTTCATTGTTCATATTAGGAGAGTTTACGATTTGTATTCCGTACTCAAATTTTTTTAAAAATATTTAAGGGAGGGAATTCCAAGAGTCAGAATGTAATCCGGCCGTTTTTTTAGATAGATTAATTGATTAACCCACATGCGTGATAATCAATTAATTCTATTCTCCCTTAACAAGTTTTTCTACCCTCTATCTCAAGTTCCGTAAAAAATTAAAAATAGGCCTCATTTGTCTATAAACGATGGCGCGTAGGTGCTACAGGAAAAATATCTTTCACCCCTGGTAAATGAAAGATTTTAACATGCAAAGTTGATCCATATAATCCCGACAGAGTTATTTATTGGCCATTGTTTTAAATTGTTACTGCCGGGAGCAGCTTAGCTGCGGGAGATCTTGTAACCCGGGGATTGATCCCCGGGAAAAGGAGCGGCAAGCCTCCGTAAGTGCCACAGGTACGATCGGTATCGGCCGGGCGGTGTCCTTGCCTGCCTTTCTATCGTCCGTACCTACGGTACTTTCAGATCTGTGCGCCTGCTCATAACCCGGAATGAATTCCGGGGCCAACATCGGTCATCCGCCTGCCGGCGGTTTATCGTAACTTAAATTCCGCCAAAACATAAAATCGAACTAATAAGTTTATAAACGATGAGCAGTTTGTGCTGCTGATAAATAACTCATAACAATCTGGTAAATGAAAATTTCTGACACGTCATTTAGTCATCATTTTTTTAAAAATTATGTAATCGTAGCAACTACATCGCTATTTTGCGGAACTTGAGCTATGACTTAAACTATTTACTCACAGAAATTACATTTAAGATATTACCCATTCTCAAATAACCAGCCTCATTGTTTCCAAATCCAAAACCGTTCGAAGTGATTCCATCGCTCTGTACATTAAATTTCTGACCGATTGCCGGTTTATAGATAAAATCTCCTCAATTTCATGGTAACTCATACCGTTATAAAAATGAAGATATATCACTTCTTTTTGTCGATTGGAAAGCTGATTTAGTGCTCTTTGAAGCTCTTCTTTTTGCTCATTCTTTAATTCATGCCTGATTATCAACTCTTCAGCCCCGAAGTGTATATTAAATGATCCATTCGCTTCATCATCTAATAAATTCTTTTTTCTAATTTGTTCTCTTTGCATTTTTAGAATATTTCGCCGCAATGAAACAAACAAGTACACATTTGGTGAGGTTATATGGTGCAAGTTATCCCGACGTTCCCAAATCGAAACAAATAATTCTTGAATACAATCTTCTGTAAGGTTAGGATTGTTACATAATTTTAAACCATAACCATACATCCCTTTGTAATAAGTTTTAAATATTTCGCAAAAACTGACTGTGTCCCCGGAAATAAACCGTTTCCAAAGTTCACCGGATGATTCAAAATTCATATAACCCAAAGATATCGTCTACATTTGAACAGTGCTTTTGAACTTCTTACATAAATTATACAGGTAACTAATTCAGAAAATTTCAAAGGCTTGTTTTAATTAACTAAAAAAAACAAAACAAGCAAGAAATCTGATTTCATTTGATAAATGGAAATGATTGCTTAAGGCTGCATTTCAATAATTTTACATTTGAGCATTCACTTTTTTCAATGAATACATTCAAGTCTATACTCTGTCGTCACCAGTTTTTTTTGCAGATTTTTTATCTGGTCAATATAAATTATTTTGAGTGCATTGATTCTCACCCTTCACTCGTCATAATAAACAAGGGCTGCATTTCAAACCGCTTGTAGAATGGACGCAGACGCTCTGTATTATAATGGCGTTTTACATTAACAAGTTTTTTCTGGCTTGTTACGATTCCGATAGGAATATTATCATAACGACCGTTTTTCAATACTACCAACCGCCCGTGGATATTATCAAGAATTAAATCAAGTGCCAGGTTTCCGTAGGCCATGGGAACAATGGAATCGATGGCATCGGGATCGCCGCCTCTTACCATATAACCCAGCTTTTGATTAATCACATTGATCACTTTCCCATTGTTATACTTGGCAGATCGATTTTTCAGCTCTTCTGATACAAGATCGCCAATACCCCCAAGTTTTTTATGCCCGAATGCATCCGTTGTTGAATCTTTAAAAACCATTTCGCCGCCTTCAAACATGGCTCCCTCAGAAACCAAAACCATTGAGTAATTACTTGGATTTTGATTACGGTCATAAACAAGAAGCTCCGTCAGCTGTTCCATATCAAATTTATGTTCAGGGATTACGCAGCGGTTTGCCGCACCCGCCATCGTTGGCAGCATGGCAGTAAAACCTGCATAACGGCCAAACACTTCCATGACAAGAAACCGCTCATGAGAACCGGCTGATGTTCTTAAGTTATTGGCAAGTGAGATGGTTCTTGTAACACAGGTACTGAAACCGATACAATAATCGGAGCCCGGTACATCATTATCCATGGTTTTAGGAATTGCTACTACTTTAACTCCTTGTGTGTGAAGATGAACCCCATAACTTAGTGTATCATCACCTCCAATCGGGACCAGATAGTCAATATTTAAAAATTCAATATTTTTTAAAACTTCAGGTGTCAGATCGTTTACTTCATCATTGTACTCATCTTTCAGATGTTCAGGAACGTTATCCTTTTTAACGCGGCTTGGATTTGTACG
>JBHJOO010000006.1:0-2454 GCA_050329675.1 Balneolaceae bacterium | reverse complement strand
AAAAGGCTCTATAATAAGCGATTTATTCCGGCCATGCTATCTGCCTATCACGTACCTGATGATGCAGTAGAAGGAAAAACTGCGCAATCCGGAAGTGAACAGGCCTCTCTTTTCTGATTTTTTTTTCATTTGCAGACAGCCGTTTTGTATTGTTTTATGAGTTTAAACAAAAAGGCCGGGCTATTAAAGCCCGGCCTTGAATGCAGGACGCAACCTGAATGTTATTACTTAAAATGGAAGTAATAGCATTGCCTGCACCGAACTCGTTTAAATAAAATCTGAACTGAAAATTCCGGTACCCTGTATATATAAATAACTATTGTTGCAAATTTTAAACGGATCATTAACAAATGTGTAATAAATAGTGGCACCTGCTGAATTAAAAAAAATTGTTTCACATTTGAATTATGATAACAAAACATGAAAACCCGTCAATACGTATGAGTAAAGAATCACTTCATGCAAAAGCTCTTAAAAAGGTGATGAGAAGGATTCCCTATCCTGTAACTATTGTTACCGCTGCATTTGAAAACTCAAGAAGAGGAATAACGATCGGATCATTTACAAGCCTTTCACTTGATCCTCCGCTGATTTCTTTCAATGTTGGGAAAGAATCGCAAATGCATACACTTATTTCCCAGGCAAGGCATTTTGCCGTTCATATTCCCGGTGCTGATCAAGCGGATTTATGTAATCATTTTGCACTGCCCGATCAAACGGATAGCGAGCAGTTTTACGGTATCGCAGCAGATACCCACTCTCTTGGAATTCCTCTCTTAAAAAATGTAAATGCTGTTCTTATTTGCAAAAGTGATTCTCTTGTTGATACAGGAGATCATTCCATTGTTATTGGTGAAATTCTGGAAGTACAACAGATGAAAAAAGATCCGGCAATTCTTTATCTTGACGGCCGCTACTATGAACTTGAGGAAAAATGACTAACTTGCTTCCGGATGATTTAAGCCGTTTGAATACCAGAGATATTATAAGGATAGTTATGCTAATGGCTGTCCTCTGCTTCTTTATTACATTAATTCCAGCTCAATCCCAGGTTTTGAATGTTGAGAGAGTGAGGGCTGAGGGTGATACGGTTAGCCATTGGGCTGGAGAACTAAAGTTCGATATTTCACTCGACAGAAACAGGGAAACGGTACTCAATATTGGCAACGAAGCCAACGCTGCTTATTTCAGCCGGAGACATACCTACATGCTGTTAAACAGTATTAATTTCGTGAGAGTGGAATCGGATGATGTTGTCAGCAAAGGGTTTTTTCACCTTCGGGGAACGTTTAACAGAATCAATATTTGGTCACCCGAACTTTTTTTGCAGTATCAGTTTAATCAAAACCTTGGGCTTGAAGACAGAGCTTTAGCCGGAGGGGGAATAAGATATACATTTCTGCAAGAAAACAAGTTCAGCGGGCATTTTAATGCGGGACTGATGTTTGAACGGGAGCGCTGGGACGTGTCGGATGGTACTGACATAACAAATAATTTTCTGAAAAATACTTTTAATGTAGTTCTCAGAGGCGACTTAACTGAACAGGTTAACCTGCTGACAATTGCTTACTATCAGGCACGGCCAGATCGCTTTTTTACGCCAAGAGTTACATCTGAAAACAGGCTTAATTTCAGAATGAGTGAGCGGCTTGCCTTCACATTCAATTTTACATTTACATTTGATGCTGATCCGGTTATTGATATACCATCACTTACGTTTGAATTGAAAAACGGGATACTCATATTGATATAAGTTGAGCGGTGCGCATCGGCGGTACAATTTGTAGTATTTCTAATCAAAAAGATCTTTTTCAACCAGATTCACCAATTCATGATTTTGAATCAGGCTTACCGCTTTTTCCATTTCATCCTTGAAATAATGATCGGCCGTTGCGTGCGGAATAACGGAACGAACATATTCATGAGCAAGCTCCACGCCCTTGCCCGGTTTCAGCGGTTTTCTGAAATCGAGGGCCTGTGCAGCTGTAAATAGTTCAATGGCAAGAACCTGTTCAACATTCTGATAAACCTGCAGTAGATGTATAGCACCAATACTGCCCATGCTCACATGATCTTCCTGCCCGAGGCTTGTAGGAATGGAATCGACCGAAGCGGGATGGCATAACACCTTATTTTCTGAAACCAGTGCAGCTGAGGTATATTGGGGTATCATAAACCCGGAATTTATGCCTGTTTCCTCCATTAATAATTTTGGGAGCCCGTCGTGGCCTTCGAGCAGCAGATAGGTTCTTCTTTCCGAAATACCGGCCAGTTCAGCCAGGGCAATTTTGGCATAGTCGATTGCCAATGCCAGGGGCTGGCCGTGAAAGTTGCCGCCGCTTATGATCTCACCCTCATCAAAAACGAGAGGGTTGTCGGTTACGGAATTGATTTCTGTTTCAAAAACCTGAATACAATGTTCCAAAGCATCGCGGCTTGCACCATGCACTTGAG
>JBHJOO010000573.1:0-2753 GCA_050329675.1 Balneolaceae bacterium | reverse complement strand
TACTGAGGCAGTTAACGCCCTTAAAGCTTTTTCCCTATTGAAGTTGGATGAAATTGACAGAATCGAAGCCCTTCGGCTGAGTATTTTGAAGACGGCATTTAGCGGGGAGATGGGAGTGTGAATTCTGTGATTGACATTATATGCTGTAATGAAAGGGAGCCATCATAAATTCCCAAAAATCACACCTATCACAGATTACCCCAAATAATCAAATACCGGAGTTTCCATTGTTTTTTTCGGCTTGGTTTTACCGCGAATGGTTTTTTGGAGTTGCTCAACCGTTTCCGGGGCAAAGTACTGCTCTCCGGTCTCCTCATTCACCCGGGACGGCACGTTTTCAACAATATAGAACTTCCCATCCAGCTCAATGCTGTATGTAACCAAACGCTCGGTCAATGTTTCTTCATGGTGTTTCATGGGTTTCTCCTTTTCTCGAACTTGATCCATTTAGCTGGATCAGGTTCATATAAAGTAATAATTTTTAGAGTTGGACACGATGGATAACTGCATTGGGTATGCAGCGGTCGTTGATTTTTGGTATATCCCAAAATCAGGCAGCCTGGACCGTATTTGTCTTTGGGATAGTCTTCAATGATTTTTGCTTTATTATTTATTGCTTCACGGACTTCCTGAACTGAAATACTTCGAATAATTGTCTGATCAACAGCATGCCTGGAAAATTCAAAAAGATTGTGAATTATTTTGAACTGTATTTTATGAAGTCGTGTCATTTAAAACGAATTGTTTGATTCACTCGTACTTCCGGTATGTAGATGTTAGGTAATTCGTTGACAAATTGTGTTGTTTTTTTATAGAAGCTGTTAACTTCTCATTTCAGATTAACCGGAAAAATCATTTTCAGCCTTTCTTTAAAGCTTTTATATTGGATTCATACTTGGATAACAGAAACAAAAAGGATGATAAATAAAAGTTTATGGATTTAGCAATATCAGGCAAGGTAGTAAAGGTTCTGGAAGAACAAACCGGAGAGAGTAAAAACGGCACCTGGCGTAAACGGGATTTTATACTGGAAACCGGCGGACAATATCCGAAACAGGTTTGTATCACCCAGTGGGGTGATCAGATTGACCAGGATGCGGTTAAGGAAGGGGATCAGCTTACAGCAAATATTGATATCCAAAGCAGGGAATATAACGGCCGATGGTACACCGATGTGAAAGCATGGAGAATCGAGAAAGGAGAATCGGGAGCCGGCAGCTCACTGCCTCATGAAGAAGAAACGTTTGACCCCGGAAATATTCCGGGCAATTTGGATGACACCGATGATGAATTGCCATTTTAATCTGCTCCGGTAAAATATATTTGGGCGATATCTGTTTTAATTAATAAATCGGTATTTTTCACAATCAATTTGGAATTTTTTAGATATAATGAAATGGCTAACCAAAAATTTTTACTGCTGATCGTTTCAATCGTGATTGCCAGTTTTCTGTTCTGGGGTTATATGTTTTATGATTCAGGCGAACCCGGAGCAACCCAGTATGAGGGAGAACTAACCGACATTACCATGTATCGTACTGCCGGATGTGAATGCTGTGTGAAGTGGGCCGATCATCTTGAAGAAAATGGCTTTCGCGTGGAAACGAAAACCGTGAACAATCTGCTTGAATTAAAGTCGGAAAACGGAGTTCCGGGCGAACTTGCATCCTGCCATACGGCCTTTGTGGATGAATACATCATTGAGGGACACGTTCCCGCAGAAGATGTCCGCCGCCTTATCACCGAAAAACCGGATGCTGCCGGAATCACCGTTCCGGGAATGCCCATCGGTTCACCGGGAATGGAAGGATCCTTTGTTCAGAATTATGAAGTGATTCTTTTCGACAAAAACGGTAAAGAAGAAGTCTTCGCCCGGCACTAAACCCCTGCCTATTCCGGGCCACCCATTAGTGGTTCATTTGTTGCGCGAATACTGGCATTGGGCAATCCATCCGGGTAGGCTTTTTTGCTTTTATCAAGGGCTTCTATCACAATTTTCAAATGTATCTCTTTTGAGTTTTCATAGAATGATTGTGCTTCGCCGCTTAGTTTTGGCTTACCGTGAAGCGGTTTGTCACTAACGCAAAGCAAGGTTGCAAAAGGTATACGGTAGCGATAACCGTTTGTGGCAACGGTTGCGGATTCCATATCAATCGCAACACTGCGGCTTGTATGTATCTGTTCTTCGGTTCTTCTTTTTATAAATTCCCAGTTTCGGTTAGCTGTTGTGTAAACCGTGCCGAGACGATAATTTCTGTCATATTTATCGAGAACTTCCATCAGATAAATATTCAGTAGATGATTGGGTGTAATGGGTATATTCAGCGGAAGAATATCATCAAGTACGCCATCTGCACGCATAAAGCCGGTTGCAAGCACAAAATCACCGATTTCCTGATGGTTGCGAAGCCCGCCGCAATGGCCGACCATTACGATGACATCCGGGCGAAGTACCGCAATGTGATCAGAAATGGTTTTAGCGTTGGAAGGGCCAACCCCGATATTAATAAGTGTGATTCCTTTATTGTCCGGTAAAATGTGATGATAGGCCGGCATTTGAACACTGTTATTGGGCTGCCGGCAGTCGGGATATCTCTTTTTAAAAACATCCACATGCATATTGTAATTTGTAAATAATATATTACGCTGGAAATCTTCTGATTTTGTTCCGGTGTAGTGTTCAAGGCGATTCAGTGAAAGGTCAATTCGTTCGGGGCTGAAAAGAAACAGTTTTTTTTGAGTAATATCCCAGT
>JBHJOO010000109.1:0-4469 GCA_050329675.1 Balneolaceae bacterium | reverse complement strand
ATGGCTGAATATGGCCCGTACACCCACGGATGTTCAGAAGGATTACGGCTTTATGAATTTCTTTTTAAATACCGACAGAGAACGATTTTCCAATGCACCGGAATCATCCTTTTTCCATTTGGGTGCAGGTGCAAATGTCGTATATGTGGATCCTGAAAATGACCTTGTGGTAGTTGTAAGATGGATTGACTTCGGCAAAATGAATGAGTTTTTGGGTCTGCTTTACGAAGCCATGTGATCTTCTTCAACTGACGAATGAAACTGTATGAATTTTTAAATTAAAAATATCAAACGGATCTTGTAATCCTGACCGAAGTCCCGGCCTTGATTATAACCATGGGTATTAAATTTTAAACCGGGACGGAGCGGAAGGACTGTGTCTGTCCCCTGACTGATCTCCCTATCTCTGGCATATGCCTGTTGCAGAGTTCCTCGTATTGCTTCGTGTCCTCGTGTCTTCGCGGCAAAAAACGGCAGTTCATTGCCATGAGCACAGAAAAACTTAAATGCTCACGAAGTAAACTTTAATTATTATGGCATCCATAATTCAAATACATCTTTTTGGTCAGCTTCTATGGGTGCATCCGCAGAAATTCTTTGAGACGTGTCGGGATGAATTGGGCAGGAGCATCTTAATACAAAGGCGGCCATTTGACAGGATTGCTTTCACTCATAATCGAATACACTTTTTCAAAAATATCATCAGCACTGGGTTTTGAAAAATAATCGCCATCCGTGGCATATGCCGGCCGGTGAGGCTTCGCCGT
Organism: Balneolaceae bacterium; assembly: GCA_050329675.1. Taxonomy (GTDB): domain Bacteria; phylum Bacteroidota; class Rhodothermia; order Balneolales; family Balneolaceae; genus CAYVBJ01. Next base: position 3,702 of record JBHJOO010000109.1, on the reverse strand, counting down.
AAGGCAATGTGGTTCAGAGTCGAGATAGAAGTAACCTTTTTGTTCATTGATTACATGCTGCATCATATAAGCCGTAGCACCGCCGGGGACATCCTCATCAACAAAAAGTATCCGATTGGTTTTTTTGAGAGACTCAACAATGGTGTGGTGAATATCGAATGGCAGTAAAGTACGGACATCAATCAATTCAACCGAAATATCTGCCTCATTCAGTTCAGGCAACACAGATTCTGCAATATTAAAAGTGGAACCATAAGAAACAACTGTAATGTCACTGCCCTCTTGCACTATTTCAGGTATGCCGAGCGGAGTGGTAAATTCACCCGGATTTGACGGAAGTTTTTCTTTCAGGCGATAGGCGTTTAACGGTTCAATTATTAAAGCCGGATCATCACCTTGCAGCAGTGTGTTATAAAACCCGGCGGCGTCTGTCAGATTCCGGGGTACGCAAATGTGTATTCCCCTCAAGCCGTGTACGAGCATACCCATTGGCGAGCCTGAATGCCAGATTCCTTCCAGGCGATGTCCGCGTGTTCGAACAATGAGCGGATAAGCCTGCCCCCCTTTTGTGCGGTACCGTACCGTTGCCACGTCATCGCTCAATCCCTGGAAGCAATACAATACATAATCGAGATACTGGATTTCTGCAATAGGACGCAAACCACGTAAAGCCATCCCGATACCCTGGCCAAGAATCGTTGCTTCACGTATTCCAGTATCGAATACCCTGGTTTCCCCATATTTATCCTGCATACCCTCAAGGCCAAGGTTTACATCCCCAAGCTTGCCCGTATCCTCTCCGAATACCAATGTGTTTGGATACCTGGAAAAAATGGAATCAAAGTTATCTCTCAAGACAATCCTTCCGTCTGCTTTTTTTGTATTACCATCGTATTCGGGCTTCACCTCCTTAACGTTCACAGGTGAATTTTTTGTTTCACTATAAAGATGCGAGTTATATTTTTTCCTGTTTATCAGCATCTTTTCATCAAGCCAGTCGAGAAGCCGTTTTTTTGCTTCAGAATCTATTTTTTTTACAGCTCTTACTGCTTTCCTTGCTGTGGATATAACATCTCTGCGTATAGGATTCTGTTTTTGCTTAAGCTTTTTTGATAATTCAATCAGCCGGCCGGAAGATTCATGATTCGCATCTTTTAATTCATCAAGAAGAATCAGTAACTCTTCCTGATCTGCCTTAATTGGTTCCAGAAATGCTTTCCATGCCGCTTTCTGTTCGGATTTAACCTCTTGAAAAGCTTCTTCTTCAATTTTATCAAGCTCATCCGGGTCTGTAAGGCCTTCGCTTAATATCCATTCACGCATTTTATGGCAGCAGCAATATTCTTCTTCCCACTCCAGTCTTTCGTCATCTTTATAGCGTTCATGCGAGCCGGATGTTGAATGCCCTTGTGGCTGGGTAACATCTTCAACATGAATTAAAACGGGAATATGTTCATTTCTGGCAAGTTCTGCCACTTTTTTGTAAACATTATGCAATTTTTCATAATCCCAGGCTTTCACTGTGAATATTTCAACTCCCTTTTCCTGTTTTGTTCTTTTAAATCCTTTCAAAACTTTTGAAATACTCTCTTTTGTAGTCTGATATTTCTTGGAAACAGATATTCCATATCCATCGTCCCAAACAGAAATCACCATTGGCACCTGTAATACTCCGGCTGCATTAACTGTTTCCCAGAAATGACCTTCCGATGTACTTGCATCACCAATTGTTCCCCATGCAATTTCATTGCCTTTTTTAGAAAAATCAGTCCATTCGTGTAATAATTCATTTTCACGATACACTTTTGAGGCGTGAGCCAGGCCAAGAAGCCTTGGCATTTGACTGGCGGTAGGAGACATATCAGCAGAAGAATTTTTCATATCCGTTTGAGGCCTCCAGTTGCCCTTTTCATCAAGAAGGCGTGATGCAAAGTGTGAGTTCATTTGCCTGCCAACGGAATTTGGTTCCGCTTCCGCATTTGGATTGGCATAAAGCTGTGCAAAAAACTGATTTACAGTAAGTTCTTTTATTGCCAGCATGAAGGTCTGATCCCTGTAATAACCGGCCCTGAAATCTCCATTTTGGAAATACTTGGCCATAGCAATTTGTGCAAGTTCTTTTCCGTCGCCAAATATTCCAAATTTTGCTTTGCCTGTCAGAACCTCCTTTCTTCCCAATACTGACATTTCCCGGCTGATTCGCGACAATTTATAGTCCTCTAAAATCTGTTTCAGATCTTTTTCAGAGTACTTTAATTTTGTTTCTGTCGCTTCCTGTTTAGCCATATGTATAACTATTATTCAAATCAGCCTTCACTTTAGTCTTAAACCGGGTTTCTGCGGAACAATGATAAAAGTATCGATACTATTTACAAAATTATTATCATTCTAAACAATTAGAATAAAAAAGTTTACTGATCGCTTAATTAAAATTTTTAAAATATCCGAAAATCCGGATTTCTATCCCGCGAACCCGCCTTTTGTCATATTTATCGGATCGAGTGCCTGTTTTAGCTCATTCTCATCCAGGTCAGTCATTTCAAGAGCAACTTCAAGCACGGATCTGTCCTCGGCAAATGCTTTTTTAGCTATCTGGGCTGCCTTGTCATATCCTATTAACGGATTTAACGCTGTAACAAGTACCGGGTTTTTACCAACCGTTTTTTCAATATGTTCTTTTCGAACTTCAATACCTGATACGGATCTGTCAGCAAAATTTCTAACAGCATTAGCCAGTATCTGAATCGACTGAAGTAAATTGTGGGCTACAACAGGAAGCATTACATTTAGTTCAAAATTTCCTGATTGTCCGGCAATGGTGATGGTTGTATCGCTCCCTATTACCTGGGCTGCAACCATTGTCAGAGACTCTTCCATAACAGGATTCACCTTACCCGGCATAATCAAAGAGCCCGGCTGCAGCGCTTTTAGCTGTATTTCACCAAGCCCGCCATTGGGCCCGGAATTCATCCACCTGAAATCGTTTCCTATTTTCATGAGGCCCACAGCCAATGTTTTTAACTGGCCGCTCAATTCTACCGGAGCATCCACGGTAGATTGTGCTTCAAAATGATTGATGGCTTCTTTAAAATTTTCTCCTGTTTTTTTGCCAATAACCTTTGCAAATTTTTTACCAAAGGTAACATCTGTATTGATACCGGTGCCTACAGCTGTGCCGCCCTGCGGGAGTTCTGTTACACGCAAAAGCGTGTCTTCTATTCGTTCAATACCTAATTCAATTTGGCGGGCATATCCGTTAAACTCCTGTTCAAGGGTCACCGGCATGGCATCCATCAAATGTGTACGGCCGGTTTTTACGATTTTCCTGAATTCAGCACCTTTTTTAATAAGTGTTTTGTGAAGATATTCAAGAGCCGGTAACAATTTTTCTCTAACAGCCATTACTGCAGCAATCCGTATGGCCGTCGGGATTACATCATTTGAACTTTGTCCAAAATTGACATGATCATTGGGGTGTATTTTTACATCCGTACCTTTTTTGATTTTGTCAGCCCGATTAGCGATTACCTCATTTGCATTCATATTGGTGGATGTTCCCGAACCCGTTTGAAAAATATCTACAACGAATTGTTCGTCAAGCTCACCGTCAATTACTTCCTGAGATGCTTTTTGGATTGCACTGGCAACAGCACTATCAAGGTGTCCAAGTTCATTATTTATTTCGGCTGCTGCCTGTTTAAT
>JBHJOO010000589.1:0-5716 GCA_050329675.1 Balneolaceae bacterium | reverse complement strand
TTGAAGCGATGGAAGATTCGCTTCGCGGCTGTCCAGGTTCACCTGCACCCTCTCCCCATCAAAAAAATCGCGCCTGTTGATACCGCCTTCTATTGTAAGAGAACTATTTTCGGACGGAGAATAGTTTAAATCAGCTTCCGTAATCCACTCTTCCTCATCACGTTCCGGCTGGTCGATATTCCATATTCTGTCAAATTCAACATCTCTGACCCTATCCATAAATTCAAATTTTCTGCCTGTAAAACGTTGTCTTACAGATGCCGAAATTGTTCCAATTCCGGATGTGAATGGCTTGATTCTTAAGCCAGTCAAAAACGCATGATCAATATTATCATCATTATCAATATTTGAAAAACGGTTCTTATCAAAATCACTTATACTCCATTCACCAAACAGTTCAACGAATTCCGAAAGCTCAAAACCGGATCTCAGCGATATTAGCTGATGCTGTTCAGGCGCTTGTAATTTAATTACAGGTTCGTAACTGCCTAAATCCGGACCCACCCACTCAAAAAGCAAGCCGTTAACTGTACCACCAACTCTTCGATAGCTTCCATTCCCTTCTCCAAAATTTGTAAACCTGACTCTGAAAACCGATGCCGAATCACCCGGCAGATGTTTGAAAATTTCAAATATCTCTCCTTCAAAAAGTGTATCCACTTTTGCATACTGAACAAAATCGGGATTTTCCCTGAACCCAACCGAATCAGCACCGCTAACAAATGTATCATCAACCCTGTCACCCAGCTCTTTCAGTAAATCTATGTCTCTGTCACTAAGCGATATCTGGGAATTTGGATTATTGCTGTCGGCTTCTCTTAAATAAGTAGCGGCTACATTTAATCTTCCATTTATCAGGGAATTGTCACTCCCTTCGGCTGCAAACAAGGTGCGTGTAAAATTTTGAGTTAAAAACTGGTACTCTACAACTACTCTTGTTTCATCCGTTACAAGCAGATTGTTTGTAAATGTAATTTCACCAAGCGAGTAATCGATGATGTATTCATTTTCAACTCCCCGCTGAACCTGTATTCCATTAACAAATACCTTCTCAGAACCTGCAATAACAATTATAAACTCTTCATTTGCACCACCTCTGAGCCTGTAAGGCCCTTGTAACCCTTCAATTCCTGAGAATCTCTGTACCCTGAATTCACCCCTGGCTACAGACATCGCCCCATTGTAAGTTCCAAAACCGGTTTGTGCAAGTCCCGTGCCCCCCTGGACCCTCCGGTTCACTACTGCAAAATTACTTTCTGTAAATGAAACGTCAACATCTCCCAATTCAAGTTGTGCATTATCACTTCTCAACTGAATAAAAACACGGTCAAATTCCCTCAGATTTTGAGTACTCCCATCCGGCTGTATGGGTGTAGACCTATCGGTCAAAGATGCTAAAATGGAGATATCATCAGTAATCTGGCCACTAAGGTCGAGACGCAATCCGCTTTCCAGGGATAAATCCTGCCTGTTCCCAACAGTAAACCCTCTTGTTAAACTGCCGCTTCTGTTCAGGTCAACATCTCCAAAAAGATCTGCAGCAAGAGCACTTCTGCGTGCTACCTGAATTTGACTCAGAGTATCTTCAGCAACAAGAGTATCTTCGATCGTTATAATTTCCCGAAGTCTGTATTCCCGGTTAAGAAAATCTGCTGTCTGCCGATATTTAACAGATACTGATTCTATTTGATTCAGAAGAGAATCCGGTAAGAAAAAGGTGATCTCCCCTCTGTTAACGTCAAAAGACCAGTAGTCTTGATCTAAAATTTTATCTTCTTCCTGGTAATAGATTTCAAGAGATTCTTCAATAACAAAAAAATCGATAAAATAGGCCGTGTCATTTTTGACAGGTTCGATAATTTTTGACTTATCATTGATAAACTGCCCATAACCAGGTTTTGGGAAATACAAACAACCTGTACCGATTATACATCCAAATATTATATATCGATAAACCAAAACGATAGTACGTTGACAAAAACCAGGGATAGCTTTCTTTCTTTTATTATCAGATTGGTACCGATATTACATAAAAAATCTTTTTAAAATTCAGATATAACAACCGTAAAGCTTGTGTTCATTTTTACATGACCGGGATATTATAGCTCAAGACAGATAATAATAATAAAAAACAAGAATCAAATAGTTCTGTAGAAAACTTTACAGATAAGGATAAGAGCTATCAGCCGTCAGCATTCTGCTTATACTGATTCCAGTATAGAGGAAGGTACCAAATGAAAGAGGCCTCAATATTTTTCAGTCATATTACCATTGACATGACACTATTATAACCTAAATATAGTGGGACATGATACCGGATCGCCGATAGCTGATAGCTGATAGCTGATTAAAAAAAACACGACCGTGCTGTGGTTCAATCGTCTTTCACAACCCAGAATTTTACCTTTGGATTGAGCTCACCTATCAAGTTTACTGTAGCCGTAAACTCTCCCAAAGTTTTTACATCCTGATCGAGTGATATTTTACGGCGGTCAATAATGATCTCTTTTTCTTCAAGAGCATCGGCGATTTGTTTATTTGTAATCGTACCGTGAATTTTATCATCCTCTCCAACAGTAGCGGGAATAGTAAGAGATAAATTTTCGAGCTCTTCAGCAAGCTCTTTTGCCTTATCTGCCGTGAGTTCAGCTCTCAGTGCAGCCTGGCGTTTTATATGCTCAAAGTGTTTGATTGCTCCATCAGTAGCCATTATTGCTTTAGCCTGTGGAATAAGGTAATTACGGCCATAACCGTCTTTTACATCAACTATTTCACCGGCAGAGCCAAGTTTATCAATGTCTTCTTTTAAAATAACTTTCATAATCTGTTTTAATTTTTAGCGAAGATTTTCAGATACAAAGGGGATTAAAGCCAGTAATCTGGCTCTTTTTACAGCTCTTGAAAGCTGTCGCTGATGCCGGGCACTGGTTCCTGTAACTCTTCTCGGTAATATTTTACCCTGATCATTTATAAAGCGGTTTAATGTGTCAACATTTTTATAATCAATGTACTCAAATCCGGCTTTACTGAATTTGCATTCTTTGGTTTTAAGATGACCCTTTTTCGGGTGTGATGGATTTTTAATCATGGTATTAAATTTATTTTTTTAGAGATCTTCGTCTAAATCTTCAATTACTTCATCAATATCCTCAAAAATAGTTGGCTCTTCGCCTTTTCTTTTCAGTTCAAGATATCGTTTCATTTTTGCATCGTATTTTAAAGTCAAAAAACGTAGGATGTCATCATGAATTCTCATACTTCTTTCAATTTTTTCAATCAGTTCACCGGGGGCTTCAAAATACATGTTCACGTAATAGCCATTATTTTTCCCATCTATTTCATAGGCAAACTTTCGCAATCCCCATTCGTCAACTTCATCAATTTCACCGCCATTTGAAGTGATTTGCTCATTCACACTCTCAACGATTTCTTTAATCTTGTCATCGTCGAGCACAGGATTAATAATATATGTTAACTCGTAGAATTGTTTTTTCATTAATTTATTTCTTTGGTTGTTTTCATTTTGAAAACAGTCATTCTGCGTACTTTACGCGAACAACAGAGTCAGGAAAGATACAGGAAATTCGAATAGCTTACAATTCAAATTTCGTCATTAAATTTAAATAAAATCACTTTTATCAGGTGAAACAGCCTAAGGTATAAGAGTTGCTGTAGTATATGTACCCGGATAATAACTGTTTAGTAAATCAATCAATCCATCAAGAGGCAAAACCGGTTCTATACCATAATAAACCGTTGCGATACAAAGTATAATGAGAGCGTATTTAAATACAAACCCTGGCGTCTTCATTTCATATGCCCTGTAGGCTTCTTTAAAATAAAGGTAAACCATCACCCTTAAATAATAATATACACTTGCGGCACTTGCTAATACACCAATAATTGCCAGAGGAATTAATCCGGCATTTATCGCCGCTGCAAAAACATAATACTTTCCAAGAAATCCGACAAAAGGTGGTATGCCTGCAAGTGAGAAAAGAAATATAGAAAGAAGAACTCCCATCACTGGCTGCCTGAAACCCAAACCTGCATAGTTATCGATATTGGTAAAATCCAGATTTCTGTTGTGTTCATAATAAGCGATAACTCCAAATGCACCCACATTCATCAGGGTATATGCAAAAAGATAGTATAAAACACCTGAATACCCTTCCGGCGTGCCCGCGGCAAGGCCAACCAGTAGATAACCGGCATGAGCAATACTCGAGTAAGCCAGCATTCTCTTTACGTTATCCTGAACCAGAGCAATAAGATTCCCGATAATCATGGTAATGATGGCAATAATCTGTATAATATTTGTCCAGTCACCACCATCCCCCGGGGGAAGCATTCTCGTTAAAATCAAAATAAAGGCAATAAACGTGGCTGCTTTTGAAGCTGTAGCCATGTATGCAGTCATCGTGGTTGGCGTTCCCTGGTAGACATCGGGAGTCCACATATGGAAGGGTACGGCTGAAATTTTGAAAAACAGGCCAACAAGCAGCAATGCAGACCCGGCTATAAAAAGCAAGGATGCTTCAGCAGCCATGGCAATTTCAGTAAGGTACATAGTTCCCGTTGCTCCATAGATAAGGGCTATCCCGTATAACAGAAATCCGGTTGAAAAACCGCCAAGCAGTGCATATTTAAGGGCAGCTTCAGCCCCCATTTTCTCATCTTTAATCAGCCCCGCAATTACATAAAGAGCAATGGACATGGTTTCGAGACTGATGAACAAAGTTATCAGATTATTGCTGGAAGCCAAACCGAGCATACCGGTAGTTGCAAACAGAACCATGGCATAGAGTTCATTAATATGATGCTCAATACTTTCCAGATAATCTTTCGATAGTGCTACACAAAAAAGAGTACCTAACAGTATAATAAGCACTCCAAATGCCGAAACACCTCCATATACAATCATGCCATGGAAAGATTCACCAACGGGAATAAAGAGATCTCTCATTGCAAAAATCAATGCAATTACAAGGACTCCGAGAGTCAAATTATACGAGAATACCGCTCTCTTTTTAAACATATCTGCAATGAGAACAATCAGCCCCCCGAGAGCTACGATAATGCCCGGTAAAAATGTATTTAAATCATGCAAATAATCCATATTTCAAAAGGTATCGTAAATTGAATCGATGGTTTTAGCCAGTTTTATGTCTTTATTTGTCACTTTATTCCCGGCATCATGTGTGTTAAGCGAAACGGTAACATTATTATAAACATTAAAAAGCTGCGGATGATGAACCTGATCTTCAGCTTCAAACCCGATTCTTACAATAAAGCTCAATGCACTTTTAAAATCTTTGAAACGAAAATCCTTTGTGATCAGATCATCTTTATAGATCCATCCATCGAGTGATTTTAATTCTTCTTGAATCTGGTCTTTGCTTAAAACTTCCATAAGTCAGTTTTCTTTTTTTGCAAATTTTATTTCATTTGAATCCGATAAATTCAAGCCATACAAAGCGGATGTCCAGTCGGGGAGTTCTGCCTCTTCACTGCTTTGCAGTACTGCCACACTTTTTGTTTCAGCACCAGTGATAAATGAATCAACCCAACCTTCGGAATATTTAGTGAAATCGACTGGCCGGATTCCAATCCAGACCATAAATAAGATAAGGGGAATCAAAAGACTTATTTCCCTGCCGTTTAAATCAATCAGTTTCTTATTCTCTTCATGAGTAACAGGCCCGAACATCACTCT
>JBHJOO010000507.1:0-5268 GCA_050329675.1 Balneolaceae bacterium | reverse complement strand
ACAAACGAAGCGATACTTTCCTTCAAAGACGGTAAAAAACTAATCTTGATGGAAATGTACATGCAGCGGAGTGCCTACAATTCCATTCCCATGAAACAAAAATACACTGAATTCATTATTAGTGTCTTTTCCGGAAATTACAACGTCGTTAGGGTGCATACCCATAAACTTCATCATGGGCTCTCCTGAGCGGTTTTTAAATGCTCGTACAATGAAAGGATCTTTTGCGGCTGTATTAGCTGCAGCTTTTGCAAAGAAAAACGCCGGAAGGGCTGCCATAGTCGTCAGTAAAAATTTCTTTCGTATCATGTTGAATAAGGTTTGTTCATGTTGAATAAGTTGTGACTGTAGACAAATATACTTTTAACACGAATATAAGTAGTGGTAAAAACTGGACTTTCTTATATTTCAACATCTCCTAAAGCCCTTTCGGGTGCACGACTATCTATAGCGTAAAATTGAGTGGGTGTATAGCCTGTAAATTCTTTATAGTCTTTCGCCAAATGTTGATAGTCGTAAAAGCCACAATACAATGCAATAGAAAGCCAATCCATTTCAGGAAAACGGTTTTTCATGCGAAAAGCTTTATCGAATCGGGACATTCGTAAAAATCTTTTAGGTGTCATGCCTATCCGCTCTTTAAACTTGCGGTCAAACTGCCGGTGAGAAAGGCACGCTGCATTTAGAAATTTATCCAATGAAAAATTTTCATTCTCATTTATCATCGCTTTGCTTATTTCGTCTACCGAATGCTTCGTTTGCTTGCTTTTTTTTATTAGCTCTATAATAAACCGCTCCACAATGCTAATCATTTCACTATAGTTTTTTGCATAAAACAACTGTTCATTGATATCTCGGGTAGCATTTCCGAAAAGATCTTCGGCATCCATATACGTATTTGTAAAAGCATTAGCAGAAGTATTTGTAAGTTGAGAAATGGCTCCGGGTTGAAATATAACCTGAAAGCCTAATGTTTTTTTACCAATATAACGATGGATGTTATGTGTGTGAGGCCCCATAAATAGAACCTTTTTTGAGGAAACTATTAGTCCAGATTCAGGATACTTGACAGTCTCCGGGTCTTTGGGCATAAATTGAAGGCAGTGTTCCGGGCGAGGGGGATACACCTTAAAAGGGATAATTGTGGTGTTGGGAAAATGGAAATCTATAATCCTGTATAACCGGATATAATCAGTTAAAAAAGAGCTCGGTTTAATTGCATTTAAAATCATTGAACCCAAATTTGTTATTGACGCACTTACATGACGCACAACATCGGCATATCACTATTGCTATATTATTACCAAAATGATGAGGATAGAATGAAGAAAACGGATTTAATATTAAATTATGTACATCAGCTTACACTAAAAAACTTTAGTGAGAATATTTTTAAAATCCTATATGAACGGATTAAATATTTTACTTGAACATCTCATCAATCATCAGATTCAGGGAGTTTCTTATAAAGTGTTAGTAACAGTTTTTTATCCATTGTAATAAAAAAGCCGGGATACATTAATCTATGATTTAGCAACTGCTGGCTTTACTCCATTTTTTTGCAAAGTGTTATTGCTAGAATAGGTTGAAAGAAAAAATGCTTTAGCCCTATAACGGTTCGGCGTTTGTGCAGCCGGGCTACCAACCTTGAAGTAAAGCAAAAAACCTGAACCGGTCTGCACGCTCATCTTTTGCACGCGAAGCGAAACGCTTGTTAACCTTCTTTATCACTTATTTCAACAACATTTTCGCCACTTTCCAACAGCTCTTTTGCTTTAGGTAATGTTTTTGACAAAATGACTCTCATCCTGGCATTAGAAGTGTTGCCACAAGTAATCCAAAGAAGCTTTGGCGGTGTACCCCTTTGTTCAATAAGTTGGATAAAATCGTCATCTTTACTCATGACAACTACATCTGCTTTTCTTGCTGCTTCAAAAATGTCAGGATCAGTTGCATCTCGAAGCCCTAAAGCCCGAACCGATTCTGCTTCAATATCATCAAAAGTGCGGTTGATCCACGCGGCAATTGCAGGAGAAAGTTGTGCATCTACCCATATTTTCATGCCGCAACAATGGGATGATCAATTTTTCCACGGGCATACTTAATGGATGCTTCAATATCTTCTTTTTCCAGATCTGGCAGTTCTTCCAAAATCTGTTCATGGCTAAGACCATTCGCCAACAGGTCTAACACATCAATAACCCGTATTCTCATTCCTCTGATGCATGGTCTTCCACCACATTGATTGGAATTTGTGGTTATTCGTTTTCTCCAGTCTTTCATTTTGGTGAAATTTTGTTGGTGTCTACTACAAATCTACTTAAAACAAGGCAGATATCATAGATTGAGGAAAAGGAGGTTAACATATAAATATACGTATCGGCTAAATTGTATAACCTCTTCCGATAATAATTGAAATCGGTTATGTGCGCAAATAAAACTTAAAATATTTCCGATAAAAAAATGGGGTTTCCGATAATCAGTTCCGATAAAAAATCCGGATAAAAGTTTTATAGGGTGTAAGGAAATTGGCCTTTTTTGTCCATTATGCCGCAAATATCAAACAGATTGGCTGAAAATCAGGTGTACATAACAGATCATTATATAAATATACATGTAGACCCGTGAAAACCCGCCCAAATAACGTCATCTGCGTTCCATAAATACCAGCGTTCTTACCCGGAATGTTTCTTGTAGAATTCCTTAAGTGCCTGACGTTTGATTTTTCCGGATTCGGTTCTTGGCAGTGCTTTTAATGTGAAAATTTCCTTTGGAATTTTATAAAGCGGAAGTATTTCCCTGAGCCTGTTTCTGATCTTCTCAGATGTAAATGAATATTTTGAAACGGATACTGGTTCGATATAAGCTATGACGCGCTCGCCCCATTCTTCATCCGGTATTCCGATCACAGCCGCCTGCCCGATTTCCTCAAAACCTTCAAGAGCCGACTCTACATCCACAGGATTAACATTTTCACCGCCGGTTACAATCAGGTCAGATCGTCGTGTCTCAATAAAAATGTATCCGTGCGCATTGATATGGCCGTAATCGCCGGTGTTGAACCAGCCGTCTTCATCAAATGCCTGCCGGTTATCCTGCTTATTGAGATAACCGTCGAAAACCTGGGGCCCCTTCAGCCAGATCATCCCGGATTCATTGATTTTCAGTGGCTTTTTCTGATTGTCTCTAATTCGGATTTGATTGGGTGCGAACAGTTTTCCCACACTTTTTGATGGCGAATGGGTACCACTTGGCATTAGCAGAGGATTGGCAGCAATCTGCGCACAGGTTTCGGTCATGCCATAACTCTGTACTACCGGCAGTCCTCTTTCGATTGATTTTTTAACAAGGGCAGGCGTTACCGGCCCGCCTCCGAGCAGGATCGCCTTTAATTCACGATGAGCCTGAAAAAGCGGATCGAGGAGCAGGCGGTGCAGCATTGTGGGTACAAGAGAAGCTGCCTGAAACAGCCTGTTTTCCGATAAAAAAGTGGAGACCTGGTGCCTGTCAAATTTATCCATCCGGTAAATGGCAGTGCCGTATAGCAGGCTTCTGATTATGATAGAGGCACCGCCCACATGATTCACCGGCAGGCAGAGCAGCCAGTACCTGTTTGCATCCGGTTTAAAATTTTGTTCACTGGCATATGCTCCATAATACATTTGCCTCCTTTTAAGCGGAACGATTTTGGGTTTGCCGGATGAGCCCGAAGTGAGAAAATATCCCATTAATTTGTGTGGTTTCTTCTCCGAATAGGAGGGATCATGATCTATTCCGGATAGATGAAGATGTTTTTTATTTATTGAAAGAAATTCAAACTCCGGCAATAGTTTTTTATACTTTTTTTCAGCAACAATCAGACCGGGGTTCAGCCTCTGAATCTGCTCTACTAGGTCGTTTTCCGGCTGAGCGGGACTCAGAGGTGCAAAAGGGATTCCGAGCAGCCAGCAGGCGGCAATAACAAATACCTGTTTGTCATTGGAATGGGATATAATAACCACCGGTTTATCAGGTCCGGAAGATCCGGAATAGCGGTCGCGAAACCATCTTGTGAACCGGTACAGGTTTCCATAATCATACAGTTCGGATGCTGATGCAAGAAAATGAACATCAGGTTCAGGTAATGAATATGACGGAACAGATTCGGATGTATAAGGTTCAGGTTTCATAGGTTTCTATGAGCGATAACTTCTTTTTGTCGATATCACGTAATGAACAACTCCATTTCAGGTTCCGGCTGTCTATTTCAGAACCTGTTATCGGATTGTTTTTAGTGATGTCTTCACGAAATAAATATCCGGTATTTAATCCATGTGCGTATGATTTCGATCCCAGAATAGATGCAAGTACTGAAATGTTTTCTCTGGCAACCCCGCTTTCAAAAGCTGTTGTGAACACACACTTACAATCAAGACTGCCGGCAAGGCGTATTGTTTCATAGAGATTGAAAATGGATCCATAAAGTGTCGGTTTTAATATAATAAACAGGAATAATCCAGTTTGAACAAGTGACAGGGGATTTGAGCTTTGCAGTAAAGACTCATCAGCCGCGATCGGTATGTTTGTATGTGAGGCCAGTTTTTTTACACTTTTAATGTCGGTACAATTTACCGGTTCCTCACAATATTCAACAGGCAATCCCTCCAGCCTATTCAATATTTCAATTGCCTGGCCGGTATCCCAGCTCTGATTGGCATCAATTCTGAAAGTGCTGTTTTCAAATTTTCCGGCTGCTTCATTGATTAACCTGAAGAGTTGCCCCGGATTTTTACCGGCTTTGATCTTGAACGTCCGGAATCCCATTTCATAGTGATCTTTCATATTTAAAATCGAGCTTTCAACATTATCCAGACCGGTTACCGCATTCACACGGATCATTTCGGCTTGTTTGCATTGTAAAAGATCACAGGCGTCACGCTGTTCCCTGCTGCTCAATATGCCGAATCCCAAAACCGAAAATGCATATTCAACAGAGGGGAGCGACTGAAGGGTGGATGTATAATAGGTCAATGACTCGAGGTTAAAATCCATGGAAAAATAATTTCCCCAATTTTTTAATGATTTTAAAATTTCAGCTTTGGTTTCATCAATGGTTTCTGTGGAATGCCCGGGCAGTGGGGATGCTTCTGCGAGAACTTCGGTTTTTTGATCACTGCAGCAGACCAGCAATCCATCTCTCTCACGAAATTGCCTTCCGGCTGTGTGGAAAGGTTTGGAAAAGGGGAGTTTATATTGGAAAAGTTGAATGTTCATAATTGTAATAACAAC
>JBHJOO010000416.1:0-3864 GCA_050329675.1 Balneolaceae bacterium | reverse complement strand
ATGATCAATAATATGACCAAATCGATGGAAAGTATGGGGTATTACATCGTGATGGCATTTTTCTGTGCACTTTTTATTGATGCATTTTCAAAATCAAATATAGGATTGCTGGTGGCACTTAAAGGTGCAAATTTTTTACAGGGCCTTGCACTGCCGGGGCAGGTAACCATTGTTGGAATTATATTTTTAAGTGCATTTGTAAACATTCTTGTAGGTTCAGCCTCCGCAAAATGGGCTTTGATCGCACCCATCTTTGTACCTATGCTCATGCAGCTTGGCATCTCTCCCGATCTAACACAGGCAGCGTATCGTGTGGGTGATTCGGTTTCGAACATTATAACACCTTTGCTTCCTTACTTTCCGCTTGTGGTCGTTTTCTGCCAGCGATATGTTAAGAATACCGGAATCGGCACACTCATCTCCATGATGTTGCCGTATGCTATCATCTTTCTTATAACCTGGACTATCTTTCTGCTGATTTATTGGGCAATCGGAATACCGCTCAGTTTTGAAGCCAATTATGTCTATCCGGCTATGTAATAATTGATGAAATACAGCTGTTTTGTCAACTTTAAGGTGTATGTCTACCAACTAAATTATTGTGTGAAAGCCCTGTCATTTTTTATTATTTTCCATTCAATTTTATGAGAAAACTAAAATGTCTTTCAAAAATAAAACCATTGTTATAACCGGTGGGGCAAAAGGAATCGGTGCAGGATGTGCCTCTGTTTTTCACAAGGAAGGGGGCAATGTGGTAATACTGGATGTGGATACAAAAGCAGGGCAGCAATTTTGCAATGAACTTGGGGAAAGAACTTTGTTCATAAATTGTGATGTATCTAAAGAACCGGATATCAGGGAAGCCATGCAAAAAGCAGTTGCTGAATTTGGAGGTTTGGAGGTTTTAATTAATAATGCTGGTATTTTGAAATACCTGAAGGTTACAGAGACCACAGTAGAGGATTGGGATTCGATATTTAATGTGAATGTAAAGGGTGCATTTTTATGTACCAAACATGCGATTCCATATATGCTGGAGCAGGGAGAGGGGGTAGTGATCAATATGTCGAGTGTTCAGGCATTTGTTGCACAAGAACAAGTAGCCGCTTATGTGGCATCCAAATCAGCTTTAATTGGGCTAACCCGCAGTATTGCTGTAGATTATGCACCACAAATACGAAGTGTTGCGATTTGTCCGGGTGGTGTTGATACACCAATGAATCAAAACGCATTTCAAATGTCAAATGATCCCGATAAGGCCCGCCGGGATACCGAGAATTTACATCTTCCCGGGCGCATGGCAAATCCGAAAGAAATTGGTGAACTTGCAGCTTTTATAGCAAGTGAAAAAGGAGCATTTATAAACGGCCAGCCGATTCGAATTGATGGCGGACTGGGTATTAAAATTGGAGGAGTCAGCCACTAATGTTGTATCATCTGTAAAATGTCGGCCATAACAACCCGGAATTATCGTAAAATTTCAAATTTGTTTGATGATATAATTCATGATTAAAAATGCAAAATTAAGAAGCAGAGACTGGTTTGGTAAAACCGGAAAGGATGGTTTTATCTACAGGGCCTGGATGAAAAACCAGGGATTTCCCTCTGATGAATTTGAGGGCAAACCGGTTATAGGCATTTGTAATACCTGGTCGGAATTGACCCCTTGCAATACTCATTTCCGGGAGTTGGCTGAATCGGTAAAAAGAGGTATTTGGGAAGCTGGCGGGTTTCCGCTGGAATTTCCTGTGATGTCACTTGGTGAAACGCTCATACGCCCTACAGCCATGCTTTATCGAAACCTGGCAAGTATGGACGTGGAAGAATCGATCCGCGCCAACCCGCTGGATGGTGTTGTTCTGATGTGTGGATGTGATAAAACCACGCCTTCTCTTGTAATGGGTGCCTGTAGTGTGGATATACCCGCTTTGGTTATCTCCGGCTGACCCATGCTCACCGGAAAATTCAAAGGCAGGGATATTGGCACGACCGAGGTCTGGCATTTTGCGGAAGAACATAAAGTTGGCAATCTTACTCAGGATGAGTTCAGTTTTGCTGAAGGTGCATTGTGCAGAAGCCCCGGCCACTGTGCGGTAATGGGCACGGCCTCAACAATGGCGTCAATGGTGGAATCGCTGGGGCTGAGTTTACCCGGAAATGCCACCATTCCCGCCGTCGATGCCCGCCGGAAAGTATTGGCACACGAGTCCGGCAGGAGAATTACAGGGATGGTTCACGAAGATTTACATCTCTCAAAAATACTAACCCGTGAGTCGTTTCTAAATGCGATAAAAATTAATTCGGCGATTGGAGGATCAACAAACTTCATCATTCATCTGACAGCGATCGCCCGCCGGATCGGAGTTGAACTGACACTGGATGATTTCGATACATTTGGAAGTGATATTCCGTTGTTGGTCAATTTACAGCCATCCGGTGATTACTTTATGGAAGATTTTTACTATGCCGGAGGATTACCCGCTGTAATTGTGGAATTAAAGGATGTTTTGGATACAGAAGCTCTGACTGTAAACGGAAAGAGTCTGGTGGATAACACCCGGAATGCACCATGTTTTAACCGGGAGGTCATTGCCGGATTGGATAATCCCTTCAGGAAGAAGGCAGGCATTACTGTCGTTCGTGGTAATTTGTGTCCGGATGGTGCAGTCATAAAAAAATCTGCTGCAAGCAAACACTTTTTAAAACACAGGGGTAAAGCTGTAGTATTTGAAAATATTGAAGATTATCATCAGCGAATTGATGATCCTGATTTGGATGTGGATGAGTTTTCTGTTCTGGTTTTGAAATATGCCGGGCCGAAAGGTTATCCGTGAATGCCTGAGGTAGGGAATATGGGATTGCCCAAAAAATTATTGAAAAAAGGGATAATGGATATGGTCCGTATTTCAGACGGACGGATGAGCGGAACTGCCTACGGAACTGTTTTTTTGCATATTTCACCCGAGTCTTATGCGGGTGGAAACCTGGCGCTGGTAGAAAACGGTGATATGATCGAGGTGGATGTTGAAAACAAAAAACTCAATCTGGATGTTTCGGATGAAGAGCTTGACCGGCGCAGAAAAAAATGGCAGCCGCCATCTCATGACTATGACCGCGGATATGTGAAATTGTATATCGATCACGTAGAGCAGGCTCATTTAGGCGCCGATATGGATTTTCTTGTTGGTAAATCGGGGCACCAGGTGAAAAGAGAATCGCATTGAAAAGGATATGATTTGGCAAATTCAGAATCTCTGACTCCGAATAACAAATATAAAAAAGTTAAAAGAATTGTCTCATAAAATAGAAAGTCGTTTTTGTTAGTAGTCAGTGGTTAGTGGTCAACCATATTCAGGCATCAAAAATTGACACACAACTAACCACTGACAACTGACAACGAACCACCAACTAACTAAAGATTCCATGTCTGCCACTTTTTTGATCAGCCTTACGGTTATAAGCATTATCGTATTACTTTTATTAATTATTGTATTCCGGATGCAGGCATTTATCGCACTTCTTTTGATAAGTATTCTTGCAGCGGTGGCCGGCGGGATTCCGGTAGCTGAGGTAATCGATACGATTCAGGATGGGATGGGCAGTACGCTCGGGTACATAGCTGTAGTTATCGGTATCGGAACAATGATCGGTGAGATGCTTCAGGTTTCAGGAGGTGCAAAACAGATTTCAAGCACGATCATCAAAGGCTTTGGTGAGAAAAAAGCTCCCTGGGCTTTGTCACTCATAGGCCTGATTGTGGCCATTCCGGTTTTCTTCGAGGTGGCACTGATACTGTTTATTCCTCTTGTTTATGATATCACTAAAAGAACAGGTAAATCTCTTCTGATTTATGGGATACCACTC
>JBHJOO010000260.1:0-2587 GCA_050329675.1 Balneolaceae bacterium | reverse complement strand
CTGAAAGTACCCCGGCGTGAAACCGTCCGTTTTGAAGATGAAATCCGCGGATTTGTATCCTTCGAAACCAAAGGCCTCGATGATCAGGTTTTGCTAAAATCAGACGGGATGCCTACGTATCATTTGGCAAATGTAGTGGATGACCATCTCATGAAAATTACTCATGTAATCCGGGGCGAGGAGTGGCTTAGCAGCACTCCAAAACATCTGCTTCTTTACCAATATCTCGGATGGGAACCGCCGGTTATGGCTCATCTGCCACTCATCATGTCGCCCAGCGGCGGAAAACTATCCAAACGAAAAGCCGAAGAAGAAGGCATACCGGTGAATACACGAGATTATATCAAACAATATTTTGAACCCGAAGCTCTCGTTAATTTCCTGGCATATCTTGGCTGGAGCCCCGGAGATGATAGTGAAATTCACTCTCTGGAAGAACTGTGCAAATTATTTACCCTCGACAGGGTAAGCAAGGGCGGTGCGGTTTTCAACTATAAAAAGCTGATTTGGTACAACGAACACTACATGCGCGAAAAACCGGATGCCGAAATTGTCAAAAAAGTAAAACCCATTGCACAGAAGCATGGCTTCGATATCAAAAACGACGGCTACCTGGAAACCGTAATTACGTTAATGAAAGAACGGGTAAGCAAGGTGGATGAATTTGTAACACTTGGCTCTTTTTTCTTTGAAGACCCGAAAGAGTATGATGAAAAAGCATTGAAAAAATGGAAAGATGACAGCCCGGAACTTGTTGAAGCATACAGAAAAAAAATTGAGTCTTTTTCGGAAGGTGAATTTAAAGCCTCTGCATTAAAATCCGTTCTTGAAGAAACCATTGAAGAAAAAGGTGTTGGTTTCGGCAAGCTGATGATGCCCCTCCGGATAGCCATTACAGGGCTTGGCTTCGGGCCCGACCTGTTTGAAACAATGGAACTTTTAGGAAAAGATACTGTCTTAAAACGAATAGATAGCGCTCTTAAAACTTTATAAGCAAATACCGGAGATTGAATCGCCATGATTTATGGAACGCAGAAAAACGCTTATCTTGCGGATGAACGCTGCTCATTAGTATATGGCATCTGCCTGATCTGTGTTCATCTGTGTCCCATCAAATAATTACCGGAATGCATGCAACAATTCAGGTAAATCATTATTTAATACTCTTTGTTTATTTAATTACGTTTATATTTGTATACAATTTCCCATTCAATATTCCAATGCCATGAAGCTTTTTCTCAAGATACTCGCCGGTTTTTTAGTTTTCTTTATCATTTTAATCATCGGGCTCAATATCTATTTCACTGATAACAGGCTGAAAAACATGATCCTGCCACAGGTGAATGAAACCCTGGGAAGAGAAGTTCAGGTCGAAAAAATGTCACTCACTTTTTTTCGAACTTTTCCTCAATTAGGAGTCAGTATCGAAAAATTCCTGCTGCCGGGTGACGATGGCATCCCGGTCGCATCTCTTGACGAACTTGTTATTGCCGTTAAACTGTTTCCGCTTCTTAGAGGTAATGTAGCCATCAGTGAGCTCCGGTTGATCAGGCCTGAAGTAAATTATATTATCTATGAAGATGAGACAACCAACATAGATTTTCTGCTTGCCCTTGCAGATGAAAAAGATGAAGAAGTGGCTGATGATAAACCAATGGCCATTACCATACCGGAATTCACGCTACGCAACGCATTTTTTGTTTATGATGACCGGGCCGGCAATACAAAAATTGATCTTCGGGAGCTGAATGCTGACATTTCTCTTGCTTTTGCTGAACTGATTGAATCAACCATCGATGCCGAGCTTGGCGGGCTGAGTTATTCTTCAGAAGGTAGTGACATAATCAATAACCTCGCTCTCAGCCTTAAACAAACCTCATTTATTGATTTGGAGCGTGAAAATGTTACAATCAGCCAGGGAACACTTTCCATTCGCGGACTGGCTCTGAATCTGACCGGTGAATTAAATAACTGGAGTGCTGAAGAACCTGAAGTTGATCTGCAATTTACATCCAGTTCCGAAAATTTTGGTGAATTTCTACGGCTTGCTCCTCCCGGATATGAGGAATACCTGGCCGGACTCGAAACACGAGGCTCACTCATTCTGGATGGATCCATTGCAGGTAAAATCGAAGAAGGAATTCTGCCCCGGTTTGATATCATCCTGGAAGTGAATGATGGTTATCTCAAAAATCCTGACCTGCCTGAAGCCATCCGGGAAATCACATTAAAGGCAACTGCTTCAAATGACATCGTGCAAATCGAACAATTTCAAGCCACAGCTGGAAACAACAGTCTCCGCGGATCGGGAAAAATGGAACGGCCTTTTGATGATGATGCTCCTTTTTCTTTTGAAGCGAATGGTGATATGGACCTTTCTACAGTAAGCAGTTTTTATCCGATTGGCGATTTTGGAATCGAACAGCTAAGTGGATTACTTGCTTTACAGGCAAATGCAAACGGCCGTATTGATCAGCCCGAAAATGCATTTTTTACGGGTCATTTTGAACTTACAAATGGCCTTTTAAAATATGAAGATGTACCCCGTTCGATCGAAAATATAAATGCTGTAGTTCGGGGCAGCCAC
>JBHJOO010000564.1:0-2354 GCA_050329675.1 Balneolaceae bacterium | reverse complement strand
TATGGCGGTGACATTACACGGAAAAGAAAATTAATTGAAAAGCAGAAGGAAGGAAAAAAAAGGATGAAACAGGTAGGAAGTGTTGATATTCCTCAGGAAGCTTTTCTTGCTGTACTATCTATGGACGAAGACGAAAGGTGAAATATAAATGATTCGAAAATTACTCTTTATTTTAATATTATTTTTTGCAGTAAACAGTACGGTTTTAGCCCAGTTTGATGAACCTGAAATAATAAAAGTTGAAAAGGTTAACAGGGCGGAATTCCAAAACAGGTTTGCCGATATAAAGTGGACAGGACAGGGGCTTTATAACCCTACTACGATAGACCGGATACCTACGATTGAACTGAGAGCCCGTCTACAGGCTGTTTTCGGTGATCCAACTCAAGGTATCGGGGATCTTTTAAATGAGCAAAATTTTCGCCCCGGTAAAGCCGTTCAGTTTGAATACTGGTTTGTGATAGATGATAAAATGCCGATGATGCTGCTCGATCTCGATGGACCTTTTGAAAATGGCCTGGTATATGTCGGAGCCAGCCGGTTTGTTGACCTGTACCCTCAGGTAAAGCGAACATTAACCAGAATGTTGATGGGAGAGGGTGGATCAATGGCAGATTACAGTGATTTTTTCTTTTCTCCTGAACGGGATCAATGGTATCTTGTGGAATATAAAAATGGGGAATTCAAGCGTGAAGCTATTAATAAACCTCCCAGTTTAAACTAAATCTTATTTCTGAAAAAAATTGACTAATAAAGAAAAAGATCAATCCGGAAAAAAGTTCTGGAAGCGTGATCCTGATAAGCATAAGGAAGCTGATAAAAAAGCAAAACACTGGGCACGGGAATGGTTAGATGCATTAATCTGGGCTGCTATAGCAGCACTCATTTTACGAACTTTCTTTTTCGGTGCTTACCGAATCCCAACCCCATCCATGGAGCAAACACTATTAACCGGTGATTTTCTGCTGGTTTCAAAAATGGCATATGGTGCCCGGACTCCCATGACACTCTCCGTTCCCTTTACCGATATTTATATGCCGGGTGTAAATGTGCCCTGGTTCCGGATTCCGGGATTTGAAGATGTGGAACGAAATGAAATTATTGTTTTTAACTATCCAATTGATGTAGCTCCGATATCTGCAAAAACAAATTATATAAAACGTGCAGTTGGCATGCCGGGTGACAGGCTTGAAATAAGAGATAAAATTCTCTATATAAATGGAGAAATAGCAGAAGAGTTTGAAACTCTGATGCATCATTACAGGGTGGAAGTGAGGGAAAGAGTCCGGCTTAGCAGAGCCAAGGTGAGAGAAGCAGGCGCCCGCATTATACAAAGCGGCAATGAGTCAGTTCACATTATTAATATGACAAATGAGGTTGCACAGCGAATGGCAAACTGGTCGGAAATTGAAAATGTGGAACTTTTTGTGCTCCCGGAAAACTTTAATGAGTTCGGAAGAAGAGGATTTAATTTTTCACGGGGATTTTTAAATCATGACCAAATTCACGAAATAACGATTCCTTATAAGGGGCAGGAAGTTATCCTGACAGATGAAAACTGGCATCTCTACCAGGATATCCTTGAGCGATATGAGAGAAACAGTGTTCAAAAATCGGGGGATACCTTCTTTATTAATGGGGATGAAACCAATACATATACCATTAAAAAGAATTATTATTTTACAATGGGAGATAACCGGGATGACAGTGAAGACAGCCGTTACTGGGGATTTGTTCCTGACGATCACATAGTAGGCAAGGCAAGTATCATTTACTTTTCCTGGGATGGCGAACGGTTTGCACCCCGCATTGGCAGAATGTTTAATTTAATCCATTAAACTTCCGGGAAAGAGGTTTTCCATTCATCAAGTGTGAAATATATTTTTTTTGCAGCACCTGTACCTCATCCTTTACAGGCTTTACGGGGTTCACGCAAAGAACGCAATGTTTTGGTTTACTTTTTGCATTCTTTGCGATCTTTTCATCTTTGCGGACTTGGCGTGAAACAAAAAAACTGAGATGTTAAATATGAGGCTGGTTTTAAAGTTTTTGCGGAGTTTGAGATAGAGTTTATTCAATTCTGCTGGCTGATAAATTCTTCTTATCTTTTAATAATATGAATAAAGTTGAACCAAAAGTAAGTAAAAAAACAGATCTGAAACTTCTTAGCCGTGATGAGCTGCGTGAGTTTTGTACAGATCTTGGACTGCAAAGTTACCGGAGAGATCAGATATTGGCACTATCCAGAAAAGTGTGTCTGAGTTCAGGTCTCCTTATGGATCTATTGGGTTTCATCTGGAAATAATGTCTTGTCAAATTTAAAATTATAAATTGGAAATTGGTAGGTCGATTCT
>JBHJOO010000580.1:0-4385 GCA_050329675.1 Balneolaceae bacterium | reverse complement strand
CACTTTAATCACTTCAATCCGGAAAAGTGCTGTTTCAGGATCTTCATCCGGCATGGCAGCAGAGCATCCGGGCAGTTCCTCTTCAGGCCGTACCGGGGCGGAGCCTGATACGTAAATATAGATATTCTCATCATCATCCGGATCAACGAGTACAGAATGAGTGTGCGAACCCCGGCATGTTTGTACATTGGCTATGTATTCGGGATTTTGTATATCAGTGATGTCAAAAATACGGATTCCGCGAAGCCTGCCGGGGCTTACAGTTTCCTGGACACCCTGGGTGCCGCAGTCGAGCCTGCCGCCAAGGCCTTCGCCTGAAACGAATAAAAGATTTTTGTACACAGACACGTCACTCTGTGAAGCAGGACAAAGAAAGTCAACAACCAGTTCAGGATCAGCCGGATCGGATATATCCCAAACCATAAAACCGTTGTAATTTCCCTGGATGGCATAATTGTCTTTAAATGCCAGATCGGAGTTGGTTACACCAATAAAATCGGGAGGGGGAGGGGTGGTTGAAATCAGCTTCAGGTTCCAGATGGCTTCTTCAGCATCAAATAAACCGGCCCCAAGCCCCACACGGGGATCAGGATTTGGATGTTCAATTTCAGTAATCGGTTTCAGTGTTGGTGTTAAAGGCTGGCTCTGCTGAACCACATCGCTGGATTTGCAGCTGTACATTGCAAAAATAGCAGCTATTGCAAGTAAAACCGTATATTTATATCGAATCATTGCTATTGGTTTTTATCTGTTCAGATTTAAAAAATTTTTGTGTCTTTAGGATCAGTACATTTCTTCAAGCATCAGCCTCATGCGGTCAATTTCGGTAATTTGATCAACGTGAATATCTGACGCAAGCCTGAAAGCCTCTTCATCAAGCCCGGCACCGTCGGTATCGAACAAATCCCGCACCATAACCACCGCACCCATGTGGTGATCAATCATATATTGCAAAAACAGGCGGTCGAATTCCCGGTCTTTGGCTTCAGAAAGTTCACGTAGCTGTTCCTGAGTAAGCATACCGGGCATGTCGTGATGGTGGTTCTTTGCAGCCTGCCCGTGGCCGTTCGCACTGTGAATCATAAGGTGCAGTCCTTCAATGTGTACTTCAGGAACGGGTTGACCTCTGACTTTCAGCCATTTTTGCATTAAATTTATTTCATCTTGCTGCGCATTTATAATTCGGGCAGCCAGGGTTTGAACCGATTGACTTGCCCCGTTTTCCGGTGCCAGGCGCGACATGATCAGGGCTTGTGCATGATGGGCAATCATACCGGTCATAAAGTCAACATCGGCCTGAGTGAAATTCATCCTGGAACTGTCGATCCTGGCCCAATATAATTCTTCAAGATCTGATAGAGAGCGCTTTTCAGCTTTTTGGTCTGTAACAGCTTCTGTGCCGGAGCAACCTGCCCCCATTAGATACAGAATGGAACAGATTAAGAACTGCAAAAATATTGACGAATAGTTTGGCTGATTCAAGTAAATAGACTGTTGGCTGGATTTTATATTATGATTTTTACAATACTAATAATATTGTGTTAACGTGGAAATTAAAAAATAGTTTGGAAATTGAGAACAATTTCTTTTTAAATAATCAACACATCTCAGGAGTGCTGCATGATTTAGGTGCATCTGTATAACGATTATGATCAGGGAGGATCATTTTCATAGTAAAAATCATGCAATGAATTGTCAAAATAAAACTGTAATTTATGAGGCTTAAAAGCTTTTGAATAAATCACACAAAATCGTCTCCGGTGAATTATTGTTATGCCCGGAAGGTTATCCTTAGTAAATATGAAAGACATCAGAAATATAGCCATCATTGCACACGTAGATCACGGAAAGACGACTCTTGTTGATCAGATGCTGCGTCAAAGCGGAACATTTCGTGAGAACCAGCACGTGGAAGAGAGAATCATGGATTCGGGAGACCTTGAGAAAGAAAAGGGAATAACGATCAGTTCCAAAAATACGGCTGTGAACTGGAAAGGCACCAAAATAAATATTGTGGATACTCCCGGCCACGCCGATTTTGGAGGCGAAGTGGAACGAATCCTGAAAATGGTTAACGGTGTGATACTGCTGGTGGATGCTGCCGAGGGGCCATTGCCTCAAACCAAATTTGTACTCCGAAAATCGTTACAGCTTGGATACCGGCCTATTGTTTTGATCAACAAAATTGACCGGAAAGACGCACGGCCCGATGCAGTTCTAAATATGATTTTTGATCTTTTTGTATCTTTAAATGCAGATGATGATCAGCTTGATTTCCCGGTTCTATATGCTATTGGCCTGCAGGGAATTGCAAAAAGGGATCTTGATGATCAAAATGAGGATTTATCCCCGCTCTTTGACTTGATCATTGATCATATACCGGCACCGAATCAAAAGATAGATGCTCCGTTTAAAATGCTTGTCAGCAGTATTGACTGGAATGATTATGTGGGCCGAATAGCCATCGGCCGCCTGGAACAGGGAGCCATAAAAACCAATCAGGATATTGTACTTGTTGACCGGAAGGGAAAACAAAAAGCAAAGGGGAAGGCTACAAAACTTTTTACATTCAATGGATTGACCCGCGAGCCGGTAGATGAATCTCAAGCCGGTGATATTTTTGCCATGGCAGGGTATGATGCCGTTGAAATCGGGGATACACTGACTGACATCTCAGATTCAACCCCGATTGATTATTACGATATCGATCAGCCAACAATGGCGATGTATTTTCGTGTGAATAATTCACCGTTTGCCGGTAAAGAAGGTGATTATGTAACTTCCAACATGATTAAAGATCGTCTTCAGAAAGAGATCCGAACCAATGTGTCGATTCATGTTGAACAAACCGATAACCCCGATATTTTTCGTGTTGCCGGCCGCGGAGAGCTTCAGCTTTCCATTTTGATAGAAACCATGCGCCGTGAAGGTTTTGAATTTGCTGTTTCGCGCCCCGAGGTACTCTTCCGTGAAGTGGACGGAAGACTTCATGAGCCTTTTGAAGAAGTAGTGATTGATGTTCACTCCGATTACAGCAATAAGGTGATAGATAATTTACAAAAGAGAAAAGGAATCATGATGTCGATGGTTCAGGAGGGAGAAAATAACCGGATTGAGTTCAAAGTACCATCCCGCGGGCTGATTGGTTTCCGTGGTGAGATGCTGACCGAAACAAGAGGTACCGGCATCATGCATCAGCAGTTTGATTCTTATGAGCCTTACGCCGGAGAAATTCCCGGCAGAACACGTGGTGCTATGATATCACTTGAACAGGGCGATGTAACTCCATATGCTCTTGAAGGCTTACAGGATCGCGGCCAGTTTATAGTAGAACCGGGTGATCCGGTGTACCAGGGCCAGGTGGTAGGTATCAACAACAGGGCAGATGATCTTGTAGTGAATGTGGTGAAGAAAAAGAATCTGACGAATCATCGGGCTACTCAAACCGCTGATTCAGTTAAAATATCCCAGGCTAAAAAAATGAGTCTGGAACAATGCATAGAGTTTATTGACCGGGATGAATTACTTGAAGTAACCCCTCATAGTCTCCGTATCCGTAAAACTCATCTCGATCACAACGAACGCAAACGAAGCGAAAAGAAGAAAGAGCTTGTCTGATGTTGTATCAGCTATTAAATGTCGGTCAAGTCATTGGATGGATATGAAATACAATCAAATTGGAGGGAGTAAAATCAGGAAACAACCGATTTGTAGTATTCAAGATTATCCAGTACAGCCCCGGTTCCTCGTACAACTGCGGTCAGGGGATCTTCAGCAATGTGGACCGGCAGGTCTGTAAGTTCCGTAATACGCTTATCAAGATTTTTTAAAAGGGCTCCCCCGCCTGCAAGTATAATTCCATGATCCAGAATATCTGCAGCGAGTTCAGGAGGCGTTTTCTCAAGGGAACCCACGATGGAATCGACAATTAAATTGACGGATTGTGAAATAGCCTCACGAACATCAACAGATGAGACCCGTAAGATTTTTGGAATACCATTTACGAGATCACGCCCTTTGATATCCATCCAAAGTTCTTCATCGAGCGCCGCGGCCGAACCAATTTCACATTTAATTTTTTCCGCGGTTCTCTCACCTATCAGTAGATTGTTCGTTCTGCGGAAAAAATTAATGATATCTTCGGTAAGCCTGTCTCCGGCAAGCCTTACAGATTGAGAATGCACAATACCTGAAAGTGCGATTACGGCAATCTCGGTAGTGCCACCTCCGATATCAACAATCATATGGCCTTCCGGGGCATGAACATTCAGTCCTACACCTATTGCTGCTGCCATCGGTTCTTCCACGAGATAAATCTCTTTTGCACCTGCATTTTCGGCACTGTCCCGGACGGCCCGTTTTTCAACATCCGTAATACCGCTTGG
>JBHJOO010000548.1:0-3847 GCA_050329675.1 Balneolaceae bacterium | reverse complement strand
TCTATAATCTCACCGGATACATCCGGCCGGATAATCACTTCCACTTCAGGCTGAATTCTGCCGGATGCAGAGACTATTTGAGTAATCGTTCTGATTTCAGCTTTTGCCGTCTCCACTTTTTTTGCATGCTCTTTTCCATCCAGCCAACCCATTGCCCGGGCGCCAATGCCAAGCAAGGCAATGAGCAGAACGGATCCGGCTAATATCCTGATAAGTTTTTTTGTTGATTTTCCGGCCATAGCTTTCATTTATTAATTCAGAGTAATTCTTGAGTTAAGTTGTCCCAGGAAATAGTCGAGCAATTTTTCCTGAAAAATAAAATTATAGATAGCCTGAACTCTGTTTGACTGAGCCTGGACAAAGTTGGCATTTGCCTGGTTCAGCTCGATGAGTGTACTTGCGCCTACATTGTATCGCTGCTGTTCCGTTTCAAAAGCCCTTTCAGCAGCTGCAAGTGATTTAGCTGTCGATTCAAGTTCCTTTGAAAAAGAGACATAATCATTATAAGCCTGCCTGACATCCTCTAATATCTGAAACCTGATATTATCCAGCTCAAGCCGGCTGTTTTTTACCGCAATTTGAGAGCTCTGCAAATTAATTCTTCTGTTCCAGTTATTAAAAAATGGGATCTGAACATTAAATCCTATAAAACGGTTTACATTTTGATCAAAAAACTGATCCGGAAAGCTAACCGGCACCCTCATTATATTACCCGGATCATCCGGATCTACAACTATACCGCGAAACTGATCATTATATACCGTGTTAAAACCGCCGGATGCCGTTACTACAGGATACAGGGCTGCTCTTGTTATACGTTCATCATTTTCGTTTCTTTCAATCAAAAATTGCTGGGCGATCAGGTCACTGCGGTTATTCAGGGCCAGATCAATCATTTCAGACAGGCTCAAATCGGTTGGCATCAGAAGCAGGTCATCCGTATCAGGCACATCAAGCTCAATTTCCACATCCCGTTCAAGCTGCATATTTCTGGAAAGCTGGGTTTTACTAAACTCCAGAGCGTTTTCTCTTTGAATAACTGAAAGTTCGTCATTCGCGACAACCGATTCCTGGTTAAACAGGTCTACAGTTGGCCTTGCACCTACCTCAACCTGGGCTCTGATCTGTTCAAGCTGGCTTCTCGATGCTTCAAGCGTTTCCAAAGCAATTGTTAATAGCTCCTGATTCAACACTACCTGAAGAAAACTGCTTGCGGTATTAAAAATAACCGTCTCCCTTAACCGCTCTTCATTCTCTTTTTGAAAAGAATGGTTGGCATTACTTCTTCTTAGATTTAAGATATTAGTAAACCCGTTAAAAACAGTAATATTTGCATTTATACTGCCATTTATGGTATTGGTAGTAATATCTTCAAAACGAACTGTAGTCTGATCGAACTGCTGGCCAATTCTTCTTGTTCCGCTAAATGATCCATTCACAGAAGGTAAAAAGTCGGCTTTAGCACTGAAAATTTCAGCTTCAGCAAGCGAAACATTATTTCTGGTTTGTTGAAGCTGATAGCTGTTTTCCAGAGCAGTATCAATTGCTTCCTGCAAAGTTATTGATCTTACCTGAGCTATCATAAGACAGGGTAGAAAAAGTAATAGAGTTGTAATCAGATATTTTTGCATGAACATGATATCATTATTGTTAGTTTATGGGTTACACGTAAAAGTTACATCAGAGTTGCAAGAAATATTTCGAAATAAACAATTCGAAACGATTTTTAACAATTAGCTCAATGGATGACGATTAGCTGTCGTTATTTGTTTTAACATTTTCCCTCTTCTCATCCTTTTTCCGAATTCTGGGGACTACCTCCGAATCAACGATATGGGTGATATACTCGGTAGCTTTACGTGCTGCCATTCTTTTGAGTTCATCCATAATCATGTTATTAAAGCCGTATCGGGGCGCTCGATTCTCTCGTTTACGTGACTTCTTTCTGCCGGCCAGCCCGATAACCAGTCCCATAATCAACGCTGTTCCAACAGATTTAAATGGTTTCTTTTTTATTTTGGAAAGTATGTCAAAAGAACCAATTGTATTATTTTTAAGTTTTGTAAATGATTGATCCAAACTGGACTCAATTCCTGATATATCTTTTTTGAGTTTATCTTTTCTGAGTCTCAGTTCTTCGATTGATATGTATCTGTTATCACTCAGAACTTTTCTCTTTTTCTTCATAGTGGGAAGTATCAACAGATATATTTTCCATTGATTGTAATATTTTTCGCAAAATTTCCGATTGTATTTTATTGGTAATGGAAACAGGTTTTATTCTCAGCAAAAGCAGGCCCGTCAATAAAAGCGGAAGTGATGATATCAAAAAACCGATGCTGTTACTGTTCATTACTTCCCCGAGAAAAAATCCTAACGCCATCCAAAGAAAAAAGACACCTCCGAAAAGCAACAGCTTTCCGGTGAAGCGCTGAATGGAATCAGCAATCATATAAGATGTTTGTTCAGTTATTGATAACAGATAAAGTTCAAGACGCTTTTCTACATAACTGCGAACATCCCGGCTGATATCCTTTATACCGGCAGATATATCAGATGACTCTTTTTCCATGTAATGATCAGGATTTTAGAATTTTTCCGATTAAAAAACCTATTGCTGCACCAGCAAGTACACTTCGTACCGGATATTTACGAATGAACAACTCTGCTTCTGTTTTTAGTTCATTTAACCTTTCTTCAATCGCAGCATTATTAATTCTGCGCTCCGTTTCATCAATTACATCCTCAAGTTCATCATGCAAATTTTTGATAATCTCTTCATCCATTGTCTTTCAATTATTTTAGATTTTAATAATTCATACTGTGTTCAAGTATTTTGGTTTCAGTACTCTTACCTCATCTTTTAAAAATAAGTTTTCCGTACCTAATCATAAACCATTAATTACTAAGATAAAAATATGTTTGAATGTTTTTTTGAATGTATCACTGAAACAGGAGTTGGCAAGAGCCCTGAGTCAAGTGCTTTTCGAGATCCCGACAGTCATAAATTTGTACAATGGCAGGTGAATCAGTTCGTTGGGAGGCAGTAATCAGAATATCAGAAGTCAGTTTTGCATCTGTTCCTAATATATACTATTTGTATTCTGTCATAAAAATACTTAATTGCCATCTAATCAATTCCATATGCTGATTTTAACTTTATTTTTGTTCATTCCATCCGCTCTGTCCGGCATCACTGCAGATACTTCTATTACATACCAGGTCACCGAAGCCCGTGTGGTGTTTCATGCCAAAACCACCTTTCAGCGATTTGACGGAGTAAGCGAAAATCTGACCGGATCATTCAATACAAAGAACTGCAGCTTCGATTTTGAGTTTGAGGCAGCATCACTTGATACCGGCAACAGGCGCCGGAACCGTCATATGCGGGAGGACTATCTCGAAACCGATCGATATCCAGACATATCCTACTCCGGAAAACTTATAAATTGCCCTGAATTCCAGGATAACGAAACTGTAGCCATTGTGGCGGGCGGAACATTCTCTCTGCATGGCACAAATCAGGAGATTTTCATTAACGGAGAAATTACACCCAAAGGTGACCAGCTGAATATTGAAGCTTCCTGGCAGATTTTATTGTCCGATTATAATATCGATCGCCCTTCCTTTCTGATTAACCGTATGCAGAACGAACTGCCCATAACACTGAAAGCTGTCTTGGTTAAATCTGAGCTTCCAAAATAGGAAAACGCCGTATGATTGCTTGTAAATACGGAAGGGTAAAAAGGGAAAATTAAAGTTGGCAGTACATCAGGACTTACACGACCGGTTGTCGATCTTTTCTGATTCGGAAGCACCGTTCTTTTCCTTTTCTTACAGATGTTAA
>JBHJOO010000520.1:0-3828 GCA_050329675.1 Balneolaceae bacterium | reverse complement strand
AGCAAACCACGAACAACTAACAACACACAACGAACCCGGTACAAAACTGATCCGAATCGACAAAATCGCGGCTTAAATGTTTACGACAAGTCAGGAGTTCTGAAATTATTTTTCCAATTCCTCCAGGATACTTAAATAAGACTGGTATCTGCCGGCATCAACATCCCCCATTTCAACTGCTTTCATAACACCACAGCCGGGTTCATGGCTGTGAGTACAGTTATAAAATTTACAGTTTTCACGCGGGCTCAGCATTTCAGGAAAAAAAAGGGACAATTCGGTTGGTTCAATGTTTACAACACCAAACTCGCGAATACCGGGTGTATCAATAATATAACCGGCGTTTGAAAGTTCAATTAAGCGAGCAAAAGTAGTAGTATGACGCCCTTTTTGCGTTGATTTGGAGATCTCACCAACAGGCAGCTTCATAGAAGGGTCTATAGTATTAATGATACTGGATTTCCCGACACCCGACTGGCCAATAAATACAGATAGTTTACCTGCAATCAATTTATTGAGGTTTTCGATTGAAGATTTTTTTAGAATGGTTGTTTGAATTACTTTATAACCGATATTGGTGTATAATTCAGTTAAATATTCAATTTGATCCAGGTCTTTTTTATTGGCCAAATCCATTTTATTGAAGATGATACCGCCAGGTATTTCATAGGCTTCGCATGCAACCAGAAATCGATCGATGAAACCGGTTTTAATACGTGGTAAACGGACAGACTGAACAACCCATGCCTGATCCACATTGGCAACAAGTATCTGTTCGGAATGTTTTTGTCGGGTGGAAACTCTCGGAATATAGTTCCTTCTCTGATGGATGTTGAAAATTGAGCCCGTACCATCTTTTCCAATTTCAATATCCACCAAATCTCCGACTGCTATCGGATTGGTTGTTTTTTTTTCTTCCAACCGAAATTTGCCGGGCAAGCGGCAATCAAAAATGTTGCTATTCACTGCAACTTTATACCATTTCCCTGTGGATTGTATAACTCTGCCGGTTTTTGTCATGGACAAATATAGTACACAATTCACTACATAGCCACGATCTCTTCAGTTGAATCTTTTTTGTTATTTGTTCCGCTTACATTTTCTTTATGCTGATCAGAGACTTTAAAAAATTCCGCAGGATCTTGCACAGGTTCTTTTTCAAGCACTATATCCAAAAGAGGTTCCATTCTTTCCAGATATTCTACTTCAAGATCTCCCATAACATCCGTTTCAATTTCAGCAACGTCTTTTTCATTCTTTTTAGGAAGCAATACTTTTTTGATACCTGACCGCTTTGCTGCAAGTACTTTTTCTTTGATACCTCCAACCGGCAAAACAAGGCCGCGAAGTGTGATTTCACCGGTCATGGCCAGAGTGCCTTTCACCTTTCGCTGGGTAAAAATGGAAGCAACTGCTGAAAAGAGTGAAACACCTGCGGATGGCCCGTCTTTCGGAACAGCACCCTGTGGTACGTGAATATGCAAATCCCAGTATTTAAAGGCATCTTCCGGAATATTGAGTTCATTGGCATGAGCTCTTAAATAACTTAACGCAAGCATGGCTGATTCTTTCATTATATCCCCAAGCTGGCCGGTAATGTGAAGTTTTCCGCTTCCTTTTGAAACACTTGCTTCAATAAAAAGGATATCACCGCCATATGGTGTCCATGCAAGGCCGGTGGCAACACCGGGAACAGTTGTTCTTTCAGCAGCTTCCGAGAAGAATTTTCGCTTACCCAGAATATCTTCAACTTCATTCACACCCACGCTGAAATCTTCAATGTCACCGGATGCAATTTTAGCGGCTACATTTCTGCACAGAGCTCCGATTTGCCGTTCAAGATTCCGGACACCCGATTCTCTTGTATATTCATCAATTACCCTTTCAATTGCAGCTTTGGATATTTTAATCTGTTTTTTGGTCAGGCCATTTTCTTCAATCTGTTTAGGGATCAGGTATTTTTTAGCGATTTCAATTTTCTCTTCCTGGGTATATCCGCTTATATGGATAATTTCCATACGGTCTCTGAGAGGGGCCGGTATTGTTTCAAGAGAGTTTGCTGTGGCGATAAACAACACTTTGGAAAGATCGTATTCTACTTCCAGGTAATTATCTGTAAATGAGTCGTTCTGCTCAGGGTCGAGCACCTCAAGCAGGGCAGAGGTTGGATCCCCTCTGAAATCGGATCCCACCTTATCAATTTCATCCAGCATCATTACCGGATTGTTTTTGCCGGCTTTTTTCATGGCTCTCAGTATCCTGCCTGGCAGCGCTCCTATATAGGTTCTGCGGTGGCCCCGGATTTCGGCTTCATCATGTATGCCACCCAAACTGAATCTTTCGAATTTTCGGTTCATTGCACGGGCAATGGATTTGCCAAGAGATGTTTTACCAACACCCGGAGGGCCTACAAAGCAAAGAATAGGCGCCTTCATATCTTTTTTAAGCTTCAGGACGGCCAGGTATTCAATAATGCGTTTTTTAACTTTTTCAAGGCCATAGTGATCTTCATCAAGTATTTTGCGTGCACGTTTCAGGTCCAGTTTATCTTTGGAATATTCGCCCCAGGGAAGATCCAGTATCCATTCTATATAACTGTGCAGAATGCCGTAGTTAGGGGAAGATCCGGGAGTCATTTCGAGACGTTGTAATTCTTTCTCTACTGTTTCTTTCGCATCTTCACTTAATCCTTTTTTTGATTTCAATTTCTTTCTTAGCTTGTCAGCTTCCTGGAATTCACTGTCTTCACCAAGAGCTTCCTGTATGGCCTTCATTTGCTGCCGCAGATAAAAATCCCGCTGCTGATCGTCAATATCTGATTTTACTTTGGTGCGTATTTCTTCACTGAGATTCAGAACCTGCAACTCTTTGTTCAAATGCTCCATCACTTTATTCAGACGATTTGAAAATGTCTGAATTTCAAGAAGCTCTTGTTTGTCGGCAAGGGAAACCTGAAGGTTTGAAGAAATAAAATTAAGCAGGAACGTGGGGCTTGAAATGTTATCTATTGCAATGGATGCTTCGGATGGAATATTCGGAGAGAGATTTACAATTTTACTTGCAGTTTCCTTGATTGAACGCATTGAGGCATCCAGCTCAATTCCGCTTATATCCAGATTTTGATTATAGGGTTTTACATCTGCCCTGAAAAAAGGATCAAACTGAGTAATTTCTTTAATTTTAAATATACTTCTGCCCTGAATAACCACGCTTCGGCTCCCATCGGGCATTTTAATAAGTTTGAGAATTTGAGCAACAGTCCCAACCTGATAAAGATCATCTGCATCGGGATCTTCTATGGTTTCATCTTTTTGAGCAACAACACCAATGGTTTTATTTGATTCATATGCCTCTTTTACAAGTGCAAGAGACCGGTCGCGGCCAACCGTGATCGGCACAACAACGCCCGGAAAAAGAACGGTGTTTTTGAGAGGAAGAATTGGAATATTATCTGGTATATTGGATTCTGTTAATCTCTTTTCCTCTTCTTCACTCATAAGGGGAATAGCTTGTTCAAAATCATCAAACCCTTCATTTTGATCATCAAAGGACGTTTTGATTTTAAAGTTCGTATCAAACATATAAAAATGATTTCTTAATTTTAGTTATTGGCTATGTAAGTGAACAAAATAAGAGCCAAATTTTCTGATGCTACCATAACGTCAGTACATTACAAAGTGTTCTGCCAAATTGAAAGTTCAATATTCACATCTGCCAGTTGGTCATGAGAAGCAGGATTCTGATACCGCAGGCAATCCATTTTTTTGGATAATATAAAATTCAAAACTCCTGATACCGAATATCAAAAAAAGTTGTTATATGGATTGT
>JBHJOO010000344.1:0-2060 GCA_050329675.1 Balneolaceae bacterium | reverse complement strand
GTACGGTTTTCTGATGCAAAGTGTCTGCATCAATATGTGAGTAAGTATCGGTTTCTGTCTCCGACATAATGAACAATTAATTACGGTTTGAGTAAATGTTTTAAGACTTGGTGAAAAATTTTGCTTTAAATATTTTACACCATTCGAGGTAATCGAAATAGTTTATCTGTGTAGCGTGAAAAGAATCAATCAATAGAGGCAGCATCAGTTCCCAACCAATGCATGACGGTACTGTAAAAGTAAAAACTTCCGGTAAAAATTACTAATTCAGTTTTCAGAGATTGTAAAAGTTCCGGAATATTTTCGATGTCATTGAGATTTTCAGCCTTTTTCAGATATTTTTTTATAACTGAATAGTGAGCTGCCCGCCCCGCGTTTAACTGATAATAATAAATTTTCCGGGTGTTTTGAAAATGATTTAAAATTTCCAATGAAACTTTATCCTCCATCATTGAGAGGAAGACATGCCACTTTTCGATTGGAGCCAACTGTTTCAACTGATAAGATAACGATTTTACAGCTTGCATGTTATGGGCTCCATCAAAAAACCAATTTAATTCCGGATGTAATTTTTGAAAATGTGCATGTTCAGGGTAATATACATCCGTTTTTTGAATTCCCTCTACAAATTCCGGATCAGAAATTTTAAAATAATTCCTCAGAAGTTCAAAAACGCTATAGCAAATTGCTGCATTTTCTGCATCAATAAGTTTTCTGCCTCCGGCTTCCATTTCAATTCTGTTTACAAATTGATTCAGAATAATTTTGTTTTTATCAAATACCGGTTTTAAACACATGCTGTCAACAAGCATGGATTTTTTTATATCTGCTGTTTCGGATACTACCGAACGGGCTTCTTCTGTTAAATTTCCTATAACAACCGGCTTCCCGAATTTTATAATTCCTGCCTTTTCGTATGCAATCCGTTTGATATCAGATCCCAAAATCTGCATGTGGTCATATGAAACGGAAGTAATTACAGTCACTGCCGGGTCTATCACATTGGTTGCATCAAGGCGTCCGCCAAGTCCTGTTTCGATGATGGCAATATCCACTTTCTGCCTGGCAAAATACCAGAATGCCAAACATGTACTCAATTCAAAGTAGGTCAGCCTGATTTCTTCAAGGTCTTGTTCATAAAGCTGAAAAAAAGTTAAGATATCCGTATCCTTAATTTCGATGGCATTTACCCTGATCCTTTCATTAAATCTAAGCAAATGCGGCGATGTATAAAGAGCCGTTCGGTATCCGGCTGTCTGATAAACAGAAGCCAGCATCTGACATACCGTTCCCTTGCCATTGGTTCCTGCCACATGCACGGAAGTGAGACTTTTTTGTGGATTCTCCATCCTCTCACAAAAGCGATACATGTTTCCGAGCGAAAAATTTGCCGCCTTCATACCGGAGATTCCGAATTGCGGAATAGAATCCAGAAATTTTAAAGCGTCTCCGGTTGTATTAAACTTACTCATTTTTATGCACTTAAATGCAGCTTCTTATATTCTGCTAATGTTTGATACAAATATTCAAAAACTGAATCTCCTGTATTGTAAGTAATGGAGTCTATCATGGAAACCGGCTGAATTTCAATAACTGAGTTTGTAATCCATACAGATTCTGCCCGTGTCAAATCATCAAATGTATAACGCCCTTTTTGCAGTAAGAATTCATTATTATTTGTTATCAACTTACAACAAATTTCTCTCATGACCCCGGGCAGAATATCACAGGTCGAATCAGGTGTAAATATCGTATCCCCCTTTTTCCAAAAAATATTACCCGTAGCTGCTTCGGAAACCATGCCATCCGTTGTGAAAATCAGGGCATTTTGTGCGCCGGCTTTCTCTGCCTCTCTCCATGCTTTCATGTAATGCAGATTGTTGCATAGTTTCAGATATGGCGGGCGGACTGCAGAGGGTATTACCGGAATATTTACTGATTTTATCCTGTAGTTATCAACAGCCGTTGATATCTTGCCGATACTTGCTGTCATCAATAACTCCTGCTCATCTGTTAAACGATAGCTTCCTGTTCCACCAATGGAAACCTGAAACCGTGCT
>JBHJOO010000152.1:0-8223 GCA_050329675.1 Balneolaceae bacterium | reverse complement strand
CCCGAGCCGATTGTTGCCAGGGTTCCTATTACTCCGATTTGGGTAAAACCGGTTGCAATGGCAGCTTTTTTACCCGCTGTAATTACATCCAGAACCGGTATATCTCCCGCAGCCTGAATAACTGCATTACGCGCTACGGCAGAAACAGAATTGCAGGCAATAAGTACCATTTTCACGTGATGCTTTTTCAGAAAATTGGTAATTTCTACGGCATACCGGGTAATCACCTCTTCCGATTTTATTCCATAAGGAACACGTGCCGTATCCCCAAAATAAAGGATTGATTCATTTGGCAATACTTTCCGTACAGATTTTACCACCGTCAGGCCGCCAATACCTGAATCAAATATACCTATCGGTGAGTGAATTCCGGTTTTCATTAATGGTGTTTTAGCGAAAAATCTTGATGTTTGAACAGAAGAGCACTACAGAAAGAACATATTACAAAAGTTGAATTAGATATTTTCATTGATTGGCTTGCGGGTTAGGTTGTTAGTTAGCTTTCCTGATAAAAATCGAATCTTACATTCCATTCATTACGATTTTACCAATATTTTTATTCTTTTCCATACGTTTGTGTACTTCCTCTACATCTTTCCAATTAACGATGGTATCAATAACCGGTTTTATATGCTCTGTTTCGAAAAGTTCCATTGCGTAGGTATGAAAATCACTCGTCAGCCGCATTTTATATTCATCAGGCCTGTTGCGAAGGGTGGATCCCATTATTTTTAATCTTTTTCTTAGAATTGGTAAAAGGTTCATATTTTTTAATTCCACCCCACCCAGCATTGACAAGCAAACAATCCGGCCGTCCAGGGCAAGCACATCGATATTCTGTTCCCAATACGGGGCACCAATAAAATCAATGATCAGGTCCACACTGTTATCCCCGGCTTGTTTTTTGATTATTTTCGAAAAATCTTCCTTTTTATAATTAATACAAATATCGGCCCCCAGGTTTTTACATGTATTTAATTTTTTATTATGGCTTGCAGTCGTAATTACTCTTGCATTAAAAAGATGTTTGGCAAGCTGAATAGCTGCAGTTCCCACTCCGCTGGCACCTGCATGAATCAAAACAGTTTCATTTTTTTTAATATCGCCAAGATATTTTAAAGCCTGGAATGCTGTTAAAAATACCTCGGGTATGGCTGCGGCCTATTCAAACGATATATTTTCGGGTATAGGCATCGCCATTTGTTCATGTATGGTGCAATACTCAGCATAACCACCGCCCGGAAGCAGTCCGAATACCAAATCTCCGGGATCAAACCGAGTTACCTGAAATCCGGTATCTTCAACGATTCCGGCCATTTCAAGTCCCAAAATAGATGTGACTCCATTTGGAGGAGGGTATTTACCAGCTTTTTGCATCAGATCGGCACGATTTAATGCTGTTGCCTCTATTTTCACAAGCAGTTCATAGTCACCTGGTTTGGGATCAGGCACATCGCTGAAAATCATTTTGGGTTTCTTTTTCGAACCATCGGTTACTAATGCTTTCATGATGTCAGTTTTGTTTTAATATCATTCCTGAAATTTTGTTCAGCAGGTTATTGGCATCGGGTGATAATTGCAATTTATATACGGGGATGAGAAAAATCACGAGGAAAAGTAAATTTACCGGAATCAATATCCAGAACCCCTTGAAGAAAACGGGAATGATCAAAGATATAGTGAGTGAGCCTGACCCGATAAAAAGAGCTTTAACTATCTCCGGAGTCAGGGGATGCATCTTCATTTTTACATGAACAATAACGGTTTTTATAAGATTATACAGAGTGATTGAAAGAGTTGTTGCAACGGCTGCTCCTGTAATTCCGTAAGGCGGAATCAGTAACAGGTTTGCATAAATTGTGATTATTACGAGGAAAACATTGGTATAGAGATCAACACGATAAAGGTTGGATGTGATAATAATTGCACCATTTGTGCCGGTTGCCATCATTACAAGTTTTCCGATACCAATAATAATAATGACCCATTTCCCGGCTGCATAGGGATCCGGTAAAAGTAAAAATAAAAAATCCAGATTGATCCAAATCAGGGCAAAAACAAAGAAGCCTCCTAAAAATTGATTAAGTGCTGATTTTTTATATATCTGTTCAATTTCATCCCATTTTTTTTCTTTAATAAAATCGGCAATGAGTGGTGTTGTAATTTTTTCAATGGATTTGGCAGGTACGGCAATCACGGATCCCACATAAAAAGCAATGGCATAGACAGCGGTCTGTTCAAGACCGGTAAGTGAACTGAGCATTAAAATGTCCACATTCCAAACCACAACAGTGGTTAATCCGCCGAACAGAGTATAAAGCCCGTAACTTGTCATTCCAAGAGCAAGCTTCTTCCGGATTACCGAAAAATTGGGTTTCAGATTTAAATCCCCAAGCTTGTGTATAGCCGCTATGATGATCAATATTTGCAGGCCATAACCTGCAGTAAATAACAATATAAATGTCTGAAAACTTATCAGCTCAAAAAAGTACAGTATCAGAATAATGATTGTAATCAGCCTCAGGATAATATCACTGGCTATGGAACCGGTGACAGAATCACGAAGCGATCGAAGATATGTGTTCAGGATTTCGAAGTAGAGCATGAAAAATGTTATCGGCAACACCCATATATAAAATTCTACAAAAAGAGGAGATTCATCTGCATAGTAGCTGATAATGAAATCTCTGAAAAACCAGTAAATAGCGGCAAAGAGCAAAAAACCTGCGAATGGAATAAGAACAGACCAAAACAAAAGCCCGTGGTTATCTCTGCTGATTTTTTTAAAGAGTGGATGAAACCGAAAGATGAGATTTCGAAATCCGAGATGAGCAAAATGAGTTCCGATCATTGAGGCCGATATCAGAACACGAGTGAGGCCATACTGCTCAGGACTGAAAATGTGGGGATAAAGAAGGATAGTCGTCACAAATCCAAGGCCAATACCGATATAAGAGATAATGGCATTATAAAAACTCTGTTTTATAACTATTCCCAAAAGAAGTCAATTAGTGGTTGAAAGTCAGGTTCGTTTAAAAAAGCCTTTTAGTACCCAAAATCTGAAAATGATTATAAATGATGCAGCTTTTACGTTTCCCATTGCAAGATATCCAATCGATAAAACAAAACTGCCACAAAGCTTGATCATTTCAAAAAACAATTTACGGGTCAATTTTAAAAAGCTGTGTCTTAAACGAAGGTATTCGCTGAATCCAATGCCGATCGATTGTTTTCTCAGATACTCTTTTTGCAGGCGATTCTCTCCTATTCGGTGGTGGAGTGTCAATTCGGGAAGATACCAGATATTGAATCCTTTCTTTCTCACACGTTCAAAAAAGGCCTTCTCTTCACTTCCTGTCAATTCGGGGCCTTTACGGCCAAGCTCAGTGTCGAACATGCCGGTTTTTTCGAACAACTCTTTATGGATTAGCATATTACAGCCGCATGGAAAGTTGTCGTCAGGGTATATTTTTTTTTGATCACCCAGATCACGGTACCCAAACATGGGCATCAGTTCCGATGGTATCCAGCCGGGATCGGAACCCTCAAAGGTAACAAGGATGCGGCCCCCCGCACATTTTAAATCCGGGATTTGATGTAAACAACCAATACCTTGTTCAACAAACTCCGGGTTTATCCGAACGTCGTCATCAATGTATAAAATATGACTGGATGCGGCTTCACTGAAAGCCCGGTTGCG
Source organism: Balneolaceae bacterium (assembly GCA_050329675.1). GTDB lineage: Bacteria > Bacteroidota > Rhodothermia > Balneolales > Balneolaceae > CAYVBJ01. The sequence continues at coordinate 4,523 of JBHJOO010000152.1, read as the reverse complement.
TGCCTGCGATAATCCCTGAACGGTTTCCGTAACCATGCGAAAATTCAGGTCAGGATTTTCCTTTTTGAACTGACTGCAGACACTTACAGTGTGATCCGTTGAATTGTTATTAACAACCAAAATTTCAAATTGCCTGTAATCTGCGGTTTGCACAGAAAGGCCGGCCAGTGTATCCTTCAGATAATCGGCACGCTTGTAGGTGCAGATTGTTATTGTGAGCAATGGTTTGATTTTCATAATCTTTATATTCCGGCACAAATATAACCAATAGGTCGAACAAGATAATTGAATAAAAAAGATAAATCACTTGTATCCGTAATTATACCGACTCATAATCGTTCAGATTTGCTAAAACGGGCAGTGAACTCCGTATTGGAGCAAACCTGGAGAAAGTTTGAGATTGTTATTGTGGATGATGCTTCGGATGATGACACTCAGCAGGTTCTGCAAGAGCTGTCAAAAGCTCATCCTGTTAATGTAATACGGAATAAAACCTCAAAAGGAGCATCGGTCAGCAGAAATATCGCCATAAGCAATGCAAAAGGTGAATTTATTGCCGGGCTTGATGATGATGACTTCTGGCGCCCTGAGCGAATTGAGCGATTGATGGAAGGGTTTGATGAGGGGATATCGGCTGTTTGTTCAAACGACAGAATGGTGTTCGGAGAAAAGGAGATCGTTTGGAAAAAGAAACCGTTAATCACACTGGATGATCTGTTATACTATAATCAGGTTGGTAACCAGGTGCTCACGAGAAAAGAATATCTGCTTGATGTGGGTGGATATGATGAATCTCTGCCATCAGCCCAGGATTATGATCTCTGGATTCGTCTTGTGAAACAATTCGGCCCTGTTAAAACAGTGCCGCATACCTTGCAGGTTATACACATGGAAAATACACGCGACCGGATAAGCAATTCTGAAGATCAAATTGAGGGATATTATCAATGTTTTGAAAAACACAGACATTTGATGGATCAGTCCCATATCCGGTACCAGTTATACAGATTGAGAATGGTAAAAGGAGAAACGGTATCATGGATTGATCTGTTTCGATCGGTTCCGCCAAAATTATATATCAAAGAAATAACAAGAAAACTCTTTTTATGAGCCTTACATTTACACGGTCACATTTTTTTCAGCAAAGAGTTCATCCGGTACTTTCGAAGTTTTCGCTGTATAGCTGCTGGCTTTTAAAGCGAAAAAGTTATTTGAAGACATCCGGATGGTTCCGGAGTTTCAGAAGCGGTAAATCTGTGGATGCTGACGGAAATGCGATTCCATGGTTTACTTACGGGGCCATTGAAATTCTGAAAGATCGTTTGCCGGATGATGCTTTGGTATTTGAATATGGCTGCGGCCTTGGAACACACTGGTGGGCAAAGAATGCAAAACGTGTAATATCTGTAGAACATGAAAAAGCCTGGATTGAGAAAATGTCTGCCGGATTGCCTGGGAATGCAGAAATTTTATACAAAGAATCAGGAAAAAGTTATACGGATGCTATTACAAAAACGGGTAAATTATTTGATGTGGTCATAATCGATGGCAGAAACCGGGTTGAATGCTGTAAAGCCTCGATTCCTTTTATCTCGGAACGGGGCATTCTTATTTTTGATGATACCGGGCGTCAAAAATACATGGATGGAATTCGGATGTTAAAAAACAATGGTTTCAGGCAGCTTGCCTTTAAAGGGTTCAGTCCCATTGAGTTTATGGAGTGCGAAACATCCATTTTTTACAGGGATGGAAATTTGTTAGGGTTATAAAGAGTTTACAGTAAGCAGGCAAAGTTGTGAATTTTTTCGTTCTTTGCGAGCCTTTCACCTTTGTGGACTTCACGTGAAACAAGAGGGCCGGGATGTCAGCGTCAGTAACTTTGGAAAAAGGTGAACAAAGGGCATTTTTCTCACAAACCCCAACGCTGTCAGATCCAGTGGGTGCTGACAGGTTTCGACCGACATTTCTCACCTGACATGACACTAAGTTATTCCCGGATTCTATGATACGGTACTTTTCGCTGTAGTTTGAATCTCATCTGAAAAATCAGCCGGGTTTTTGCCGAAAATCCGTAAAATGAAATATAGAATTATAAAGCCGGTCAAAATTCCCCAAAGCGGATGTATCCATTCCATAGCAGCGGGAATTTCTCCAACGATCAGTGCAACCACAGCCACAACCAATGCATAAGGCAGCTGCGTATTAACATGATCCACAAGGTCACATGCGGATGACATGGAGCTCAAAACGGTTGTATCTGAAATAGGTGAACAGTGATCGCCAAAAACAGCCCCTGCCATCACCGAGCTTATAGAACCAAGCAGTATACCGTAATGTTCGCCTCCGGCAAAGCCGATACCTGCACCCATACTCACAGCCATTGGCACTACAATCGGAAAAAGAATAGCCATGGTTCCCCATGATGTTCCGGTCGAAAATGCTGTTAGAGCAGCGATGAAAAAAACAAGTCCGGGTAAAAGAACAAGCGGCAGTGTATCCTGAAGCAGAGATGAAAGATAAGTGCCCGTTCCCACTTCCTGGGTAATCCCGCCGAGGCCCCAGGCCAGAACCAGTATAATAATAGCCATCAGCATGGATTGAAGCCCGCCCACAAAAGCCTCAAGAGCTTCCTGAATGGAAAGAATCTTCTGAAATACCGCCAGTGCGATTGCCACTGCACATCCGGTGAAAGAAGCCCACAGAAGTGCTTTAAAAGGGTCAGCCTCGCCTATGATAAGCCGCAGAGATTTCTCGCCGGGATCAAGTGCTGCAGAACCGGTAACGTACAATCCAATAAAAGCCACAATAATAACTGACAATACTGGGAGAGCGGCATTATACCATCGCCTGGGTTTATCTTTTGGCGGCTGCAGGGTTTCAAGGCTGGTGTCGGCCGCCGGCATCGATCCCTCACGAATCACTCCATTCCCGGATGCAGCCCTGCGTTCAGCCTTTAGCATAGGCCCGAAATCTTTTTTCATAAGAATGATCATCACAACAAAAAAAAGTGCAAGAATCGGATAAAAAAGATAGGGAATTGAGTCCAGAAAGATGGTGAAAACACTATCGGCACCTGCCTGAAGCTGCGCCGCAAGTTCAGGATCAGCAGTTTGTGCAGCAAGGCCTGAGAGTGCATTTTGGATTTGAGTTATTTCGAAACCAATCCAGGTGGTGATTACTGCGCAGACAGCAAGAGGGGCTGCTGTGGAATCTACAATGTAAGCCAGTTTTTCACGAGAAATTAGCAGCCGGTCTGTCATAGGCCGCAGTGCATTGCCCCTGATCAGGGTATTTGCATAATCATCAAAAAAAATGAAAAAAGCTGAAAACCAGGTAAATAACTGGCCGCTTGTACGATTCTTGGCAAATTTTTGAAGAACATCAACAACCCCCTGGGTACCCCCTCCGCGCGACATCACACCCACCATTCCGCCCAGCAACAGGCTGAAAACAACAATGGCAATATGATCTGCATCAACAAGAGAGTTGATAAGGATGTCGAGAGATTGCGCAGTTCCGGTAAATGGATTCAAGCCGGTAAGAAATAAAGCACCAATCCAGATTCCCGCAAAAAGTGACAGAATAACTTCTCTCGTTATTAAAGCAAGGGCAATTGCAACAAGAGGAGGCAGCAAGCTGATCCATGTTCCATAATAACTGCTTTGATTGGCTTCTGTTTCTGTCCATGAATAAAGATCAAACCATCCAAGAATAAAATAGATGATAAAAACTGATAGAGCAGCAATACCAAATTTTCTCATAAATAAAGTCAGATTAGCTCGTATTTTTAATTGTCTTAAAATAGAAGGATTTCAGTACAATACAATACTGTTATGTCAACTATAAAGTATTGGGGTTTGGGATAAGGGCAAAAATTGAAACATGCATTTTGATTAATCATCTCGCTATATTAACGTATAGAAACTGTTAATAAGAATTGGTAAATAAATATTATTGAATTCAGAAGAAAAGTATAACCGGAAATTTATTTCAAGAAGAAAACGTCTGGTTGACAGCCTTCGGGATAAGGGGATTAAAGATGAATCGGTTTTGCAGGCTATAAATAAAGTCCCGCGGCACTTATTCGTAGATACGGCGCTTGAAAACCGGGCATATGAAGACAATGCACTTCCTATCGGAATGAACCAGACAATTTCACAACCTTATACGGTAGCGGCTCAAACGGAACTTCTTAAAGTGAACAAGGGAGATAAGATACTTGAAATCGGCACAGGCTCCGGCTATCAGGCAGCTATTTTATGTGAAATGGGTGCATCCGTCTATTCAGTTGAACGGCACAGGGAATTATATGAGCGTGCAATGGATATTTTAAAAATGCTGGGATACACAGTTCAGCTTAAACTTGGCGATGGCACAAAGGGATGGAGTGCCTATGCACCCTATGACGGGATTATAGTTACAGCAGGTGCACCGGTTGTTCCTGATGATCTGATTGAACAGCTTTCTATTGGCGGCAGGCTCGTTATCCCTGTAGGATCTGAATATTCACAGAAAATGATCAG
>JBHJOO010000124.1:0-3652 GCA_050329675.1 Balneolaceae bacterium | reverse complement strand
TGATTCACGACTTGCTGAAAAGGTCCGGTATTTTTTAAGTGAATCGGATTTCTTCTCAAGAGATTATGAATTTGCAAGGATACAGCTGCGGTCACTTGAACGAAGGGAAACATCCTATTTTGCCAATGATGCATTGAAACTCAGAATCTGGATTCAACAAGGTTTACAGGCTGATTCAGCCGGAAAAATTTTACATGATTTTTCCGATTCCATATTTGAATTAAGAACCGGTAATTTTGAAGAGGCTTTCCGGAAATTTGAAAATATTCTGAAAAATCCTCAGCATCCGCTTGCCGATAATGCCATTGTTGAACTCTCTTCAAGAGTACCTGCACCTTTTTTAATCGCTCTCTACCCTGTTTTGGTAACTCATATTGAATCCAATTTATATTCTCCTTTGAGAGAACGGATGATGTGGGAAAGAGCGAGAATTGCAAAAATTATTTTTAATTCTGAAGATTCCGGCAACAATCAGACAATAATTAATTCTGATTTCGTTATTGAAAACAACATAAAAGTTGATCTTAATTTATCTGAATCAGACCTGATTGAGTTTTATGAGCAGCTTATTCTTGATTTTCCAAACGGTTTTTATGCACCCTTTGCGCGTCAGGAAATTTTAAACCTATCAGAAAAGAATATTTAATGATTAAAAATAAGTATTTCATTCTCATATCTCTATTTGTTTTCTCTTCTTTCGGAATCTTACAGGCCCAGGAACGGGTACTAATTCCTATGGATGCCACTCAAACTAACCATTTGAAGGCTTATGGAATCATCTTTAATCATCTGGTTGATGGAAATTCGGGTATCTGGCTTCTCAATTATAGAGGTGGAAGTTTTTTAACTCAAAATTCAAATGATATTGTTCGCAAGAGCAGAATCCGGAATGTTTCGGTTCAAGTGATCAGTGAATCTGAAGCAGCTTCTATTATAAATGAGGTTGAACATCCGGAAGCAAATATGACAGCAATCAACCTGGAAAAAGCACCAAGAATTGCTGTTTATTCACCACCACAGTCAATGCCATGGGATGATGCAGTAACACTTGCTCTCGACTATGCTGAGGTGCCGTACGATGTTTTATATGATGAGGAAATTCTTGCAGGTGAGCTGAACGATTACGACTGGCTTCATCTTCATCATGAAGATTTCACCGGCCAGTATGGCAAATTTTGGGCTATGTACAGAAATCATCCATGGTACATTTCAAGAGTTAATTTTTTGGAAGGCCTCGCTGATAAACTCGGATTTGATAAAGTGAGTGAGCTTAAACTGGCTGTTGTCAAAACTATTAAGTCGTATGTCGGGGGTGGTGGGTTTTTATTTGCAATGTGTTCGGGAACCGATACATTTGATATTGCACTTGCCGCCGAAGACGTGGATATTGTTCCAACCCAGTTCGATGGCGATCCGGTTGATCCGAATGCCAATCAACTTTTGGATTATTCAAAAACACTTGCTTTTGAAAATTTTAAAGTTGTTCTGGACCCTGCTATATATGAGCACGCAGATATTGACATAGAAGTAGATATAAACCGGATCAGCGAAAGCCTCGATTATTTTACGCTTTTTAATTTTTCTGCAAAATGGGATCCCGTGCCAACAATGCTCACTCAAAATCATGTAAACAGTATACGTGGGTTTTTTGGACAGGCAACGGCGTTCCAAAAAGATAAAATTAAAAGTAATGTCGTCATTCTTGCAGAATCTCCCGGGCTTGACAAAGTCAAATACATACATGGAAACCACGGACTTGGAACATTTACATTTTATGCAGGCCATGATCCGGAAGATTATACTCACCGTGTACATGACCCGCCAACCGATCTCAGCCTGCATCCCAACAGTCCCGGTTACAGGCTTATACTAAATAATATCCTATTCCCGGCAGCTGAAAAGAAAAAGCGCAAAACCTGATCTAAATCTGTTTTTTGCCACGAATCCTCCGGTTGGCGGACACGAAGTATAACAATTTCAATATATTAGCCTTCGTGATTCTTCGTGTCCTCTTGGCCAAATAGAAGGAGTGTTTTACAGGAGTTGAGCTTTTCCGGGAAACTGATGTGACGTTTCCAAAAAAAAAAGGATCCCACCTAATCAAAGGTGAGATCCTTGCGTCATTTATCGGAATCTAAGTTATCACTACGCCGGAATTCCGCCTCCGGTTTACACCGAAAACGGGCAGATGATACGTCTAACTCCGGTTTTTATCCGCCTTGCGACGGATACTTTTACCCCCTGGAAAAGCATCTTTTCCTTCATCATTCGCGGGATGAAAAAATTTGCCGTCAGTAAAACAAAGATCCTGTTTAATAGAATTCCACCCTTTCACAAGTGAAATTCAAACTAAATTTTAACCGGGTACCCCCATACCCGGTTTACCCATCTTCAACATGAACCTATCGATCCGTTTAACGTGCCGCCAGGTTCTCTCATGATTGATTTTCACCATCATTCTAACCATAGTCCTATCTGATAACACTGGGTTATCCATTATTATCGACCCATTGAATATTATCTTTAGTTATAATCGCCTTAATTTCTTCATCGATGACACGTGCTCTTGCCGTTATTTCAAAAGAATCTGTACTCCGGTTTGTAATTTCATATTCTGCGTTTTCATTTTTTTCGGGTAAAGCAATTAGCTGGAGTGTAACATTTTCAAATGATTCACCCCCTCCCCCTACTACACGCGGCTTCAGATAATAGGCTTTTGCCATGTTATGAGCCTGCATTATATCCTGCCTTATAGCATCTCTGTTTTGCTCTTCATGAGTTACCTGCATTGTATTGATGGCAACTATAGTTGCAATCCCAACAAGTATGGTAATTAGAATAACAAGCAGAAGTTGTTGTTGCCCCATGAGATGTTAAGTTGTAGATTGATTTTTTTTTGTCTGTATCGCCTTTCAATAAAATTCTGTAAACAAGAAAAGAAATCCTTTTGAATAAAATGATATCTGTTAGAGAAACTTAAGTTAGATTAACCATCCCTAATGAATGATTGGGAGTTGTTTGTTGTGTGTTGAATGTTGTTTGTAGCAGGCAGCAGCTTCAAAACACGATTCAACAATTCTACACTTCTTGATCATGGAATGAATATTCCAAACCAGGATGATACCAAAAGCCCCAAATGGCGGCGTGGCATAAGATATTACACAGCGGTGGATTTGTTACGCCGCCCTTTTCTAAAAAAGAGCCCTGTCATTTCGACCGGAGTCCTGAAAGTGCTTTTCTTTTAGGACGCAGTAGAGAAATCTCCTTATAATGGTTTTTACTAACCACTGCCATAATTAAGGAGATCTCTCGACTTCACCCCGACAGATTCATTTTTTGGTAATTGAATATAAATATTATACTGTCGGGGTTACGCTCGATATGACATAGTGCGTTTTTGGGGATTCGCGGCGCACCAAAACAAAAACAGTATAAAACTATTCCCGCGCCGCGATGAAGATAATATACATAGGCGGCGTATAATGAACCCCTGTTCGGCGGGCGTTGGCATTTGCTTTGATTCATCAGGCTGAAGGCCTGCAGCAGGGAGGTTTCTTTTCATGATTGAATCAGTGTACAATTCTTCTTGTGTTGCCCGGGCAGGGTTCACTCAGCCTCAGGCTTACAGCCTGATTGGATTATATCCGTTGCT
>JBHJOO010000002.1:0-2578 GCA_050329675.1 Balneolaceae bacterium | reverse complement strand
CGAAAAGCCAAGCAATTGAAGCTGCTCACGAAACCGTTTAATATTTTTTTCGGTAGTGCTTCGCGGATGGGTTCCTGTTTTAACTGCGTACTGCTCCGCAGGCAATCCAAAAGCATCCCATCCAATCGGGTGCAATACATTATATCCCTTCATTCGCTTGTATCTTGCAAGTATATCCGTTGCAGTATATCCCTCCGGGTGGCCTACATGAAGCCCTGCCCCACTTGGATAGGGAAACATGTCAAGTATATAATATTTCGGTTTGTCAGAATTTTCTTTCGTCTGAAAAGTCTTGTTTTTTAACCAATACGATTGCCATTTGGCTTCAATTTTTGCCGGATCGTATGTGCTCATAAAAAATGGAGGTGAGTTATTTTAAATATATAATGTTTTTCTTTTACGAAAGAGAAAAGATAAGAATTATAAAACTCAATTGATGCGGTTAAAAAAGAAGAACTTTTACAGCAGAAGTATAAAAACCTCCGGGATAGTGAAGGCCCCGGAGGTCTTAAATTATTGAACAATTACATCCTTTACACGGATGTGCATATTTACCACGCCTATGCCCCCCTGTTCAACCATCGCACGCATCCGGTCAATTTGAGGCTGCATTTGTCTCATTATCATTTCACGCTGAGCTTCCGGCATGGATTCGAGCTGTTTATCCAGTTCCTCGAGGTTTTGCCTGGCTTCTTCAAAATCTTCAGGTGAAATCATAGCATCCATACCCTCTATCTCAAATATTGTGTTATGAGCAACCGGAAATCCTTTATAAAATTGATAGTCAGACATTTGAATATTCATAGTCACCAAATTTCCTTCAGCCATCCTGCTCTGAAATTTCACTTTATAGGGCAGTAATTCTTCGGTATCAAGCCAGATTTTTACAGATTCATGTTGTGTCTCCATCTCATCTTCTTCATCAAAAAACGAGTCGAATTCCATGAGAGATTGCAAAAATTCGGCATCGTCAACTTCAATGAGATAACAATTTCTGCCATCCAGCAGATCGGATTGAATTGATGATGAATTGGCAACCATATTTACCATAATTTCATCATGCAGCCCTGTAACCTGCCCCATTATTTCTTCTTCATCATCTTTGACAGTAAGAACCGGTTTACCGTCGCGGACAATTTTCACATAAGTATTTGATGATTCCTGTTCTCCAAAACCACCTTCAACCATTTCGGAAACAATCGTAATCTGTTCAATTTGAGAAATCCTCTCAAGGTTTGCTTTTTCAATCTCAGCAGCAAGATTATTTGCCGCAGGCTGAGCTTCAGAAACATTTACATCTATAAAAAAAAGCAGAGTTAAATAAAAGATTGAGTAAAATGAATGTTTTATCATAGATTTGGTCACTCCATTTAGTTTTAGTTTATCCCTTTAATTCACAGAAAAATAAAATTTTTCTATAAATTCAGACAGGAATTTGTACCTGTTGTTGTAATTAAATTAATAAAATGTAACATAAATGATATAATCAATTCTTGATATTAGTACAGGATGTGTAATTAAAAAATCTTACAAAGGATTTGTTTTATTCCGAAAATACTTATTATTTATTGATCATCTACCAAACGACGGCAAAATTTAAAAATGAGTGCACTATCATGAAATTGAATTTAAATACATTTGGTTTGTTTCTCGTTCTGCTTATCATCTTCCCTGCATTCACTTTGAATGGAAAATCCCTAAGTGAAAATAATTCTGCAAATTATACCGGAAGCTATTCTGACATTTACCATGGAAATGATTTCATGGATCCATCGGCATCATCCCTCTCAGCCCTTATCAAAACATTTGAGAATAAGGGGTATGATATCAGAAAACTCCTGGAAGATCCGAGATTTAAAATTTATGAGGGGATCAGTGACCGATTTAGAAAATCAGCAGAGCGCAGGATTGACCATATCGATGATTATAAAAGAGTGCTTGGTTTTGAAGCCAAAAAAGCCAACATATCAGATTTCATCCGTCAACATTCCCATCAGCTTGATCTTGCAGAAAAAACTTATGGAATTTCGAAATATGTGATTGCAGCCATAATCGGAATAGAGTCTGATTTTGGAAAAAATATTGGTTCCTTCAATCCTTTTAACGCTTATGTTTCCATGTATGTTGAAAATTACAGGGCTGAATTTGCCGAGGCTCAGCTGCTGGAACTTCTGGAATTTTCAAAGAAAAACAATATTGACATACTTGATCTGAAATCAAGCTATGCCGGGGCTATGTCTTATGCACAGTTTATTCCATACTCACTGAATAAATGGTTTGTGGGGTCCGATATTTTTGATATGAATAATAATATCATGTCGGTAGGCAACTACCTGGCCTATTTTAAAGAAAGGACCGGCACAATTGAAAAGGCTGTATTCAGATACAACCCGAGTTCGTTGTATACGGAAGCGGTACTGCTGCTTGCCGGAGAGGCCGAAAAAATGTTCGCCCAAAATTAATTTCTGCATTCCTCATAGCATCTGCTAATCAGCTATGGGGACGGTTTCCCGGTTTATCAGTTTAGAAGTTTAGTGAAGATGCTGAAAGACGAACACCAATAGCGAAATACAGCCAC
>JBHJOO010000554.1:0-2138 GCA_050329675.1 Balneolaceae bacterium | reverse complement strand
GGTACCCCACCCACGCCTGTCGTGTCGAGCGCAAGGAGGATCCGCCAACTGGAGGAGACGACTGGAGTCGAGACATCTTCCGGTTCGTAAGAATACAATTTGACAAGAAAAGCCACATTTAATTCGCGTTCAGAATAAACTTAAAAATCAATCTCAATTGTATGTAAACGATGATGTACAGGTGCTAAAGAGAAACTATTCATAAAAACCTGGTGAGTGAAAAATTCTGAGTCACCATTTTGTGGAACTTGAGCTAAATATCTCAACTCCTAAAATCCTGAAAAAGCCCGTCACATTATCACCAACATAACACTTCTCTCCTAAGTTTTAATCTTTTAGCGACTTCAAGTTTCATCATATTGTTATTAATTAGATATGACTAAAAATTTTATTTAATCACCTAAGATTGTTACTTTTCCGATTCTTTTTAAATCTAATAATGAATTGGAATGGAATTTGATGTAATCAGGGAATGGTTTTTTGATCTCGGACCGATCTCACAGGCTTTGATGGGGGGATTGTTTACATGGGGTTTGACTGCACTGGGTGCTGCAACGGTTTTTTTTACCAGAAATGTTGGCTATAAACTGCTTGACAGTATGCTTGGTTTTGCCGCTGGGGTGATGATCGCTGCAAGTGTTTGGTCTCTGATTTTACCCGCTATAGAAATGACGGAAGCCATGGGAGGTATCGGCTGGGTTCCTGCCGCTATTGGTTTTTTGGTTGGCGGACTATTTCTCAGGATCTGTGATGCCTACCTGCCTCATCTTCATCTGGGCCAGCCAAGGTCTGAAGCTGAAGGTGTGGAAACCAAATGGAGAAGGGTAACCCTTCTGATTCTCGCTATTACACTGCACAATATACCGGAAGGGCTTGCAATTGGAGTATTGTTTGGAGCAGGAGCTGCCGGTATTGATCCGACGGGAACCGCTACCGTAATGGGGGCTATTGTGCTGGCAATTGGAATTGGCATTCAAAATTTTCCTGAGGGAATGGCTGTATCCATGCCGCTCAGGCGCGAAGGTGTATCCATGGGTAAAAGTTTTAATTATGGTCAGTTATCCGGGATTGTGGAACCTATTTCGGCAGTAATCGGAGCAGCTGCCGTCATTTTTATTCAGCCGATTCTTCCTTATGCACTTACCTTCGCTGCCGGCGCCATGATATATGTGGTGGTCGAAGAGCTTATCCCCGAATCGCAGCAGCATGGAAATACCGATATCGCAACTCTTGGAACTATGATTGGCTTTGTTGTAATGATGGTACTGGATGTGGCCTTGGGGTAGGCAGGGTTTCTCATTGTGATAATAAAATGGATGTTATCTGAGCTGTTCGCCAGCCTGCCGTGCCTGATAAATTACGTTGCCTTCAGTAAGTGCATAAACCGGCGTAATTGGTAAACCGGCAGCTCTGAGTGCACGCGCAGCCCAAAGATTGGATGTATTTGGCAGATAATAAAGCCCGTAAGCTTCGAGAAAAAGGCTTTCTCCATACAGTCCGTCAGTTACAAAAATGGCCTGGTTTTTTTTATCTGTTTTTATTGTCCCGGCAAGAAATTTTGCCAGCTCCTCCATTCCTTTTTCAGAGACACAAAGTTTAACAATTTTACTGTTGGGAAATCTTGAGTGAACGGCTGCATCAAAACCGGATATGTGGACGACACTTGGTGTTGGCCAGAGTGCAGCATTCAGAAGTTCACCTAAACCGGGATTTGGATGCGGATAGTAACCGGCATCACCCCATCCAAATTCCAGATACCGGGTTTCCGGGAGGTTTTCAATTTCAGGAAGCAAGGACAATACATTTTCAGTTTGAGTCACAATTCCTACATGCCAGCCATGGCTTGTTACATAAACAGGGACAGGCCGTTCTGATTTATCTTCCGGATAGAGGTGGGAAACCGGCCCAAGGCAGGCCGTTGATATAAGCAGTAAACAAATACAAAAAAAAGTATTTTTCATGACCTATATAATTAAATATAATGCATATCATTCTATATTTTTAACGATTCGCTTATTCGAAAAGTTTAATACTGTTTTTCCCGGTCAACAACATATAGAAGTTCCATACCTGATAGCATCCGCTTATAATTTTCAACCAGTAACTGCGCTACATCTGCTGCAACTGTAAGTGATGCG
>JBHJOO010000288.1:0-4017 GCA_050329675.1 Balneolaceae bacterium | reverse complement strand
ACAGATGGCCGTTATAATGAAAATCCCCGATGACAGGTACATTTACTCCCCTGTTTATCAGTTTTTCCTTAATGAATGGCACCGCTTTAGCCGCTGCATCATTGTTAACGGTTATCCTTACCAGTTCGGATCCCGCCTGGTGAAGCTGATCAATTTGTTCAACAGTCTCATCAATATCCGCCGTATCCGTATTGGTCATGGATTGAACAACGATAGGAGCATCCCCTCCTACGGGCACATCCCCCACCATTACCTGAATGGATTCTCTGCGATTAATTATGTTCATATCTGTTTTATTTTAAATTTAATTACGCTTACTCAGATCAAACAATTTCTTTTTTTCCTCATCCGTAAGCCCATCATATCCTTTTTCAGATATTTTTTCCAATATTTTATCCAGCTCCGACTCTTCCGTTTCATCAACAATTTTAACATCACTTACAGAATACATATTCTTATTTCTTTTTCGCTTTGGAGCCGGTTTTTGCCATAAGTTTTCAATTTTCCGAACAAGCAGTGACAAATCAAAACCCTTGTAGTGGTAGTCGATAAGCAGGTATCCCACACCGGCTCCGCCAAGGTGAACGGCTCGCGCAATATTGTCGCCTGAACCTATAAATAACAAATCAAGGGCAATCAGCCCGGCAACAACAAACCGTGCTTCGATAGGCGGAAAAAAGATTAACATAATGGGTGTGCGGGGAAACAGATATGCAAATGAAACCATGATTCCAAAAACAGCTCCTGATGCCCCAATAACCAAACTGCTTCCAAGAAGAAATGAAAAGATCACATTCAGTGCAGCTCCCCCGATTCCGGATCCGAAGTATAAAACAAGAAATGTTCTGGGCCCAAGCGTGGTTTCAACCGATCTGCCCATCCACCATAGCCACAACATATTGAACAACAGGTGAAATCCGCTGCCATGCAAAAACATATAGGTTACAAAACGCCATGGCTGTGTGAACGCGACAGTCCAATCCGGGTTAAAAGCAAGTGATTCAATTATTGTACGATTTATATTTTGGCCAAGAAAAGCCTGTAATATAAATACGACAACATTGATTGCAATTAAAGTGCGAATCGCTACGGGAAGGCTCATAAAACCTCGTTTCGCGGCACCTGCAAATGAATCCTGATACATATTATTCACCGGTATCAATAATAATTACTTTCTTTTTTCATTCCCCAAAATTTAATGAGGATATAACCAACAATCATACCGCCGAGATGGGCGAAATGCGCTATTCCCGTTTGTGTACCAATTACACCGTTCATTAGTTCCAAAGCGCCAAATATGGCGACAAAATATTTTGCTTTTATTGGAATGGGAGGGATCAGCAGCATAATATAGCGATCGGGAAACATCATTCCGAAAGCCAGCAAAATGCCATAAACAGCACCGGATGCTCCAATGGTTGGTGCACCGCCTCCACCAATCCACATGTGTATGATGGCTGCACCAATACCTGTTAAAAAGTAGTAGGTAACAAACCGCTTTGTCCCCCAGTAGTTTTCAATAGCCTGGCCAAAAATCCACAGGGCAAACAGGTTGAAAAATATATGGCCAAGGCCGGCATGCAGAAACATATAACTGACTAACTGCCAAAATTCAAAAAAGGGACTGTTTATTGGCCAAAGTGCGCCGAAACGGAATAGAAAATCACCGATTCCCGGAGTTGTAAGTGCAAGAAAACAGAGAACATTTACAATTAGTAAATGTTTAACAGCCGGCGGGAAAATAGAAAACTGTGTATTGGGTGAATAATTATCGTTTGTGTAACTCAACGAAAGATGTCTTTTTTAAAATTTTGGTTAACTCTATAATATACGTTGAATCCGCTTAAAGTGACGCCCGGAATTCTCTGAGTGGTAAATTGATTTTTAAAAAAACGGAAAATAGCCTTTTCTGTTTTTGATTTCATCACATCATACTCACCATTTAGTGAAAACCAATTCTCAGTACCTGTATAATTTGAAATATTCAAAACCCGTTCCCTTTCAGGAGCACGTTCTGTAATATCTCTTCGCGTTAAAGATACGAATATTGATCCTAATCAGGCGAAAGAAACTTCCATATTTTCATCTGCAAGTACCGGTTTTTCTACGATCTCATCACTCTCGATTAAACCATCTCTCAGCCTGATGATTCGCCTTGCATGATTCGCTATTTCCTGTTCATGTGTAACAACGATAATTGTATTACCCGACCTGTAGAGTTCTTCAAAAAGAAGCAGGATTTCATCACCGGTTTTTGAATCGAGATTTCCGGTTGGCTCATCGGCAAGTAAAATGGAGGGATTGTTAACAAGCGCTCTTGCAATGGCAACTCGCTGCCTTTGGCCGCCTGACAACTCATTCGGTTTATGATCAATGCGATCGCCCAGCCCGACTTTTTGCAGCGTTTCAGTTGCCCGTTTCCGCCTCTCTGAAGTTTTAATTCCGGAATATATTAATGGAAGTTCTACATTGCTCAGGCAATCCGTACGGGGAAGCAGGTTAAATGTTTGAAAAACAAATCCAATTTCTTTATTTCTCACATTGGCAAGTTCTGCATCATTTAACTCGCTGACTCTCTGTTTATTCAGAATATATTCGCCTGATGTGGGTGAATCGAGGCAACCGATCATATTCATCAGTGTTGATTTTCCTGAACCGGACGGCCCCATAATTGCAATATATTCGTTCTCATCAACGTCAAACGAAACACCATTCAGGGCACGCACTTCGGTCTTGCCCATCAGGTATATTTTTTTCATATCACGAATCTGAATCACTGAATCTGCCATTATATTCACCTTATCTGCTTGCAAGTTGTTGACTTAAGGAAATTACTTCCACACGATCATTATCAGCCAGCTCTCTGGATAAAATTCTATAACTGCCGATTACGATTTCATCATCCTTGTCAATACCACTCATTATCTGTATGTGAGTATTATCGCTGATACCGGTTTCAACTTCCTGAATTCTGGCAATCCCGTCAACTACTTTGAATACAACTCTCCTCAAATCTTCTTTTGCAGGGCTATCTGCTATTGAAGAATCATTTTCGCTGCTTTTTAATTCAGAAACATCCCGAACTGTTACGGCCTGTATCGGTACAGAGACAACATTATATGCTGTCTTTGTTTTGATATCAACCGTAGCTGACATCCCGGGTTTAAAATTTGGACCCGGTTCATTTTGTACTAATTCAGGAGCTGGCTCCTCAGCCAATTTATTACCTGTCATATTCAGGTTATGCGGAGTGGTGATTCTCACTTTTACTTTATAATTGGTTACCTGTTCTGCAGAGCCCGAACCGGTGATAATTGCCGAATTGGCAATTTCAGTAACAATACCTTCAAAAGAACGGTTGGGATATGCATCTACTTCAATAATGGATGTGTCATTTTCGGATACATTTACTATGTCGTTTTCATTTACATCGACCACCACTTCCATCTGGTTCATCCTGGCGATTCGCAGCATTTCGGTACCGGCTGTTTGTGTGTTCCCAAGCACCCGTTCGCCTCGTTCTACTGTCAGGCTGCTGATCGTTCCATCCTGCGGTGCCCTAATCACGGTTTGCTGCAGCTCTTCCTCAGCTCTTCGAAGCTGAGCCTGTGCACTTTCAATCTGGTATTCTGTTGCTTTCAAATTAGCCTGTTGTGCCTTATAATTATTTTCAGCTTGCAGGAATTCAAGTTCGGATATATTATTCGTTTCAAATAATTTTTTATTTTTTAGATACTCCACTTCCGCCTGCAGCATTTGTGCTCTCGCCTGTTCCATCCTGGATTTTTGGGTCAACAGGGCAGCATTCAATTCATCAATACGGGCCAGGTAGATGTCCGGCTTTATTCGAAGCAAAAGATCGCCCTTTTGAACAAAATCACCTTCATTTACAGTAAGTTCTATAATCTCACCGGATACATCCGGCCGGATAATCACTTCCACTTCAGGCTGAATTCTGCCGGATGCAGAGACTATTTGAGTAATCGTTCTGATTTCAGCTTTTGCCGTCTCCACTTT
>JBHJOO010000120.1:0-2122 GCA_050329675.1 Balneolaceae bacterium | reverse complement strand
AGAACGGCATTACCGTAGTTTCCGAAAAAATAGAAAGTGTGAAGAGCATTACCATTGGCATTTGGGTAAAAACCGGAAGCCGGCATGAAAAAGACGAACAGGCAGGTATCACCCATTTTCTTGAGCACATGCTTTTTAAAGGCACAAAGAAAAGATCATCCTATGATATAGCAATGAGCATGGAATCTGTTGGCGGATACCTGAATGCATTTACCTCAACAGAGTATACCTGTTATTACTCCCGCTGCCTCGATACCAAACTGGAAAGAGCAATGGATGTTTTATCGGATATGGTTCAAAATTCTCAATTTCCTGAGGAAGAGCTGCTGAAAGAGAAAAAAGTTGTGCTGGAAGAGCTGAAAATGTACAAAGACAGCCCGGATGATGTCATATTTGAAGAATTCGGCAACCAGGTATTTGATAAGCACCCGATCGGACGCCCGATTATTGGCTATGAAGAAACGATACAGTCGTTTGAACGCAAACATCTTTTCGACTATATCAAAAACCGTTATCAGCCGGATAATTTGTTAATCGCTGTTGCAGGCAATGTGGATCACAACCGGGTTGTTCAGCTGGCAGGAGAAATGCTTGCCATTAACTCTGATGATGAAACGCCTGTTATTGAACAGCCTCTGACGCCCTATGAACCGAATAAAAAAGTTATTACAAAAGCGATCGAACAGACACACATGATCATCGGCAGGCGCGGCCTTCATTTTGATCATGACGACAAATACCTCTTGCTGCTTGCAAACACCGTTCTTGGGGGAGGAATGAGTTCCCGCCTGCACCAGAACATTCGTGAAAAATATGGTTACTGCTATTCCATCGGGTCATTTAACCAGACCTATATCGACTCCGGGTTGTTTGGTGTTTATATCGGAACGGATCAAAATTATGTAGATCATGTTCGAAAGCTTATTTTTGAGGAATTCATCCGGATGCAATCGGAGCTGATTCCCGATAAAGAACTTCAGGAAGCGAAAGCTCATTTAAAAGGAAAGCTTTTGTTATCGCAGGAGAGCACCAGTAACCGGATGAATCGTCTTGCCAAAAGTGAGATCTATTTTAACCGCTTTGTTACCCTCGATGAACTGGTGGAGAAAATTGATGAGGTTACGGCTGAAGATGTGAAAACCTTCAGTGCATCCTTTTTTGATAAGGAACAGTACTCCGAAACCTTGCTCCTGCCCGAAGGGAAATAAGTTGCCCTGTTTGTTTCGCGCGGAGACGCGGGGACGCAAAGAAATCTCCGCGTCACCGCGTCTTTGCGTGAACCCCCGCCCAAAAATTTATTCCATTACAAACCCCTAACAAACATAAGATTTTCCTAAAGAAAAAAAGCGCCTTTACATATTCAAAAAACACGAAAACATCCTTTATTAGGGATTTTTAAACATTTTTGCACCAATACAGGAAGAGCGTAAATTTTTCCGGAACCTTTATTTGTCTCACGCGGAGACGCTGAGTCGCGGAGGGATGAGGGTATTGTTTAACCATTGAAACCCTCTTACAAAAACCTTTGCGTCCACGCGTCTCCGCTTGAACCGCAAAAACAAGTTACAAACCAAACATTAAAAAAATCATATATCTGTAACATTCCGAAATTTATCTACTCTTGTAGGTATCCGGTCTCGCTAAGAGGCTGAATTAACATAGTACTCATACTTTTTTTTTAACAATAAATACAAACAAAACCATATAGGATACAATCATGGGTCAACAACAATTATTACTCGTAATCTTAGTAACAATCATCGTGGGTATTGCGACGGTTGTGGCAATTAACACATTCGGAAGTGCAGCAGATGCTGCCAACCTGGATGCTGTTCGAAACGACATTGCAGCCATCGCTTCTGCTGCACAGGGTTATTACATGAAACCTGAAATGCTTGCCGGTGGCGGGCGGACATTCACCGGAATTACTTTTAATGATTTCGGTTTTGCTGCAAACGGTGTAGACGCTGATGGTTTAACTGCTCAGAATGAGAATGGATTTTATGTACTGGATGCATCAAATGCACAAAGATTGATCGTTACGGCAAATCCTGCAAGTGATGATGCTTATACTCCGGGAGATGTTGATAATGATGGAGTACTAACTGGTGGTGATGATGCC
>JBHJOO010000354.1:0-4285 GCA_050329675.1 Balneolaceae bacterium | reverse complement strand
GGCATCCAGCAACTTGCTTATATCGTGAAAATGAAGCCCGGTTGTAGGTTCATCAAAAAAGTAAAGTGTGTGATCTGTATTGGTTTTTGAGAGAAATTTTGCCAGTTTTACCCTTTGTGCTTCTCCTCCTGATAATGTGGTGGCACTTTGGCCAAGCTTCAAATAACCAAGCCCGACATCTTCAAGCGGCTGCAATTTATTTGTAATGGCCGGTTCATCCGTAAAAAATTCAATCGCGTCACTTACCGACATATCAAGCACATTGTGAATATTTTTGCCCCGATATTTTACCTGCAGGATATCTTTTCTGAAACGTGTGCCCCCGCATTCCTCACAGGTCAGTTCAATATCGGCCATAAACTGCATTTCTATTTTTTGAACTCCTTCTCCCTGGCAGCTTTCGCACCGGCCGCCCGGAACATTAAATGAAAAATGGCCGGGGGTGTATCCCATAATTTTTGACTGGCGGGTACCTGCAAACAGATCCCGGATTCCATCGTATGATTTGGTATACGTTGCCGCGTTGGATCTTGTGGAACGGCCTATCGGACTTTGATCAACCATTTCAACTGATTCGATATAACTCAGACCGGAAATAGATTTATGTTTCCCTATTTTTTCCTTGTATGTGCCAAATTGATTTTGAATAGCACCGTACAGAGTATCGTGAACCAGGGTTGATTTGCCCGAGCCTGAAACACCGGTTACACAAACCATCATATTGAGGGGGAATTCCACATCAATCATTTTAAGGTTATTTTCTGCAGCTCCCTGAAGTACAATTTTTTTTCCGGAACCCTTGCGCCGCCCTTTCGGAAGCGGTATTTCCATTTTACCGCTTAGATATTTGCCGGTCAATGTTTTAGACTTTGTCAAATCATCATAGCTGCCGCTGAAAACCACTTCACCGCCATACGTTCCGGCAAAAGGGCCGATATCAATAATATTGTCAGCCGCCCGGATCATTTCCGGATCATGCTCCACAATCAGCACGGTATTGCCTATATCCCGAAGCGACTTCAGTATATTGATCAGACGATCGTTATCGCGCGGATGCAGGCCGATAGTCGGTTCATCGAGTACATAGAGGCTGCCAATCAGAGAGCTTCCAAGAGAATTTGCCAGGCTGATGCGCTGTGATTCGCCGCCACTCAGGGTGTTGGTAAGCCGGTCGAGTGTCAGGTATTCAAGGCCTACTTCATCCAGATATTTCAGCCTTTTACGAATCTCATAGAGAATTTGACCGGCCACATCCTTTTCGAACTGTGAAAGTTCAAGTTCTTCAAAAAATTCGCGGGCATGGCCGATGCTCATTTCCGAAACTTCGCCGATATGTAATCCGCCTGCTTTTACATAAAGGGCATCTTTTCGAACACGGTAACCTTCACATTCAGGACAGCGGCTGTATCCGCGATAGCGGGAGTAGAGAACACGCATGTGAACTTTATAAAACTGGCTTCTTACCTCCTCAAAAAAACCATTGATGCCCGCATATTCATCCCTGCCTTGCCAGATAATCTGTTTAAACTCTTTACTCAGGCTGTGGTATGGTTTATCGATAGGCAGGCTGTAGCGGGCAGCAACCTTCACAAGATCCCGCAAATACTTACTGAATTTTGGAGAATCAAATGGTGCAATAGCTCCGTCACGAAGTGTCCTGTCCGTATCGGGTATCACAAGGTCGTCATCTATACCTGCTATACGGCCAAACCCTTCACAGGAATCGCACGCACCAAACGGGTTATTGAAGGAGAACATTTGCGGCGATGGTTCCATAAATTCGATTCCATCTTCTTCGAAACGTTCACTGAACTGTAGCTCTTCCCCTTTTCTTATTTTAATGCTGCACCGTCCGCTTCCCTCCCTGAAAGCAGTTTCAAAAGAATCGGCAATCCGGCTTCTGGTTTCATCATCCTTTTTTATCACAAGGCGGTCAACCAATACCCGGAAATGGTCAGGTTTGATCATCCCCGGTTTTTGTTCAGCATCTGTTAATTGGATTACTTCTTCCTGATCAAGCTGAAGAAGCCGGGTAAACCCTTTTTCTTTCAGCAGATCTAATTCTTCGCGCAAATTGCTTTTGGCGTGACGGGGAAGCGGAAACAGAACATAAAATCGGGTTTCTTCTTCAAAAGTATCAAATATTTCACTGATAGCACTTTGCGGGGTATCCTTTTTTACTACTTTTCCGGAGACAGGTGAAATCGTTTTGCCAATACGTGCGAAAAGGAGACGCATATAGTCAAAAATCTCTGTGGTAGTGCCAACTGTTGATCTCGGATTGGAAGTGGTTGTTTTCTGCTGAATAGCCATGGCAGGCGAAATACCCTGCATGAAATCCACATCCGGTTTGTCCATGCGTTCCAGAAACTGTCGTGCATAGCTTGAGAGGCTCTCTACATATCGTCTTTGGCCCTCTGCATAGATGGTGTCAAAAGCAAGGCTTGATTTTCCCGATCCTGAAACACCGGTGATAACGGTCATCTTATTGCGGGGGATTTCAACATCGATATTCTTCAAATTATTAACCCGTGCACCTTTCACTATAATCGGCCGGTTCTGGTCCGGTTTTCCGTTCACAATTTGAGATTTGAAGGCGGATGATATCTCTTTATCAGGCATAAACATTTTACTTTGGCAAAACAATCAAGTTACGAATAATTAAAACCAAAGTAGAGGGCAGAACCGTTCAAAAAATTTACTTCCTTTCTTCTTTTTCTTCTGCCTCTATTTCCTCTCCATCAAGTAATTTGCTAACCAGATCTCCGGGGATCTCCTCTCTCTCAATTAACAACTCAGCCACTCTGTCAAGTACATCGCGGTTTTCCCTGAGAGTTTTCATTGCCCTTTCATAAGCCTCTTTAGATATTTTTTTGACCTCTTCATCTATTTCCCGTGCAGTTGAATCACTGTATTCGCGATGCTTCCCCATCTCCCTGCCTATAAATACTTCTTCCTGGCCACGATCAAAGGAAATATTTCCAAATAGATCACTCATACCCCAATCCATCACCATTTTTCGTGATAACTGAGCAACCTGCTTTAAGTCGTTTTGTGCACCGCTGGTTGATGTATTGAACACAAGTTGCTCGGCAGCCCGCCCGCCCATAATTACAGCCAGCCTGTCGAGTAAATACTCCTTGTTATAAAGATATTTTTCTTTTTTTGGCAATTGCTGCGTAACACCCATTGCCCTGCCTCTTGGTATGATGGTTACCTTGTGTACCGGATCAGCATGAGGAAGTGAAGCGGCTACCAGTGCATGGCCTGCTTCATGATAAGCAAGTAATTTTTTTTCCTCGTCATCTATCTGCATGCCTTCACGTTCGAGGCCCATCATAACTTTATCACGGGCTTTTTCAATATGATTCATATCAATTTTTTTCGCTTTTTCCCGCCCTGCATATAATGATGCCTCATTTAGCAGGTTTTCAAGATCTGCTCCGCTAAAACCTGGCGTTCCTCTTGCTATTTTTTCGAAATCAACATCTTCAGCAAGAGGTTTATTCCGTGCATGAATTTTTAGAATTTCAATCCGGTGATTTTGTGAGGGAAGGTCAACCGTTATCTGCCGGTCGAACCGGCCCGGGCGCAGAAGTGCCTTATCGAGAATATCCGGTCGGTTTGTTGCAGCCATAACAATGACATTTTCACTTGGTTCAAATCCGTCCAGTTCCGAAAGAAGCTGGTTAAGAGTCTGTTCGCGCTCATCATGTCCGCCACCCAAACCCGCTCCTCTTGTTCTTCCGATCGAGTCAATTTCGTCGATAAAAATAATGCTGGGTGAACGTTCTTTTGCTTTGACAAACATATCACGAACACGTTTGGCACCAACTCCTACAAACATTTCCATAAAATCAGAACCGGTGATAGTAAAAAACGGGACTTCAGCTTCACCGGCTACCGCCCGGGCCAACAGGGTTTTTCCTGTTCCCGGAGGCCCCACCAGTAAAACGCCTTTTGGAAGTTTTGCTCCGAGGTCTTTAAAATGATCCGGGTCTTTTAAAAATTCAATAATTTCGCGCAGTTCAGTTTTAGCGCCTTCCTGGCCTGCAACATCATCAAATCTGGTTTTTTCCTTTCCCGGTTCTCTTAACTTAGCCTGGCTTTTTCCAATATTAAAAATTCCCTGGCCCCGGGCCTGCATTCTCTGATAAAAGATGTATCCGATAAAAAGAAAAAGTATTAAGGGGAACCCGAAAATGAGAAAATACCACCAATAATTTACGGCCTCCGGTTCGGCAGAAACAGTAACACCTTGTTCTTCAAGAATTGCAAATAGCTG
>JBHJOO010000388.1:0-23551 GCA_050329675.1 Balneolaceae bacterium | reverse complement strand
GAAAAATATCATTGATTACCATTAAATCGCCAACAGAAAAAGATTTATTAACAGCACCGGCCGCATTTGAGATAATCAGTTTTTTTGCTCCGAATGCAGAGGCCAAAGATACAGGCAGTACGGTAGTTTCAAAATCATGACCCTCATAATGATGAAAACGGCCGGAAAAAGCGAGAACTTTTTTATTTTTTATAGTTCCATAGATTAATTCACCCGAATGCCCCTGAACTGTAGGAGAGGGAACGTGAGGTATTTTGTTATAGGGAATGGTAATCGAATCAGAGATATTATTTGAGAATCCGCCGAGCCCTGAACCAAGAATCACGACAGCCTCCGGTTCTCTTTCGACACCGGATGAAAGTAAATAATCCATAATTTCGGTGTTTGCAACGGAAATACTTTTCATGTTCAGTTATCAATATTATTGATGATGTATCCTTTTTGTTCATCAAAACCTGTAAGTCGAAACATTGGGTGATCGGTTTCATGATAAGCCAAAATAATATAATTTTCCCGGAGAGCAAGTTTTTTCAGCTCTTTCCTCATTGTCATACTATGTTTTGGGTCAAAATCATATTTGGCTGCAAATTTTCTGTTTATTCCATTTCTTGTCCCAATTACATCGCCGGCCATCAGATACTTTTCTTTTTTTGTTTCATAAATAAGTAATTGTGAAAACTCCGTATGGCCGCCAATTTTTTTAACCCGTATATCAGGATACGGCTGATCATCCTCATCAAGAAAATGAATATCCGCTTTGGCATCCAAAAAATGAATAAATTCCGTGTTCAGCTCATCGTCGGTTTTTTCCTGATAAGTGAGGGCTTTTTGCCATCCTCCCATCGAGACCCAAAGCCTGGCATCAGGAAATGTTAATTGCCAGTAACCGTTTTCCCTGTCTGCAAGCCCTCCGATATGATCATAATGGAGATGACTTATAAATATGTCGGATATCTCAAAATCTGACAACCCTTCTTTTTCCAGGTTATCTTTCATTGTCTGTGTAGATGTATCTTCACCAAAATCCCCAAGGCCGGCATCAAAAAGATAGTTTCTTTCTTCATCTGATATGATGAGAAACGGATTTATGGAAAGTTTCAGGGATCCCTTATGTGGAGGATCCGATTTTTTTATTCGTATGAATTTTTTATCGAGCCCAACTGAAAAGGTGCCTTCGTAAAGGGGTTTGACCAAGATTTGCGGAATTTTAAATTATTTTTTGTTCTTCTGTTTTTTCTCATGCTTTTCATAAGCATCAATAATCTGGCGCACAAGTTTATGCCTGACTACATCATTTTGATTCAGATAAACAAATGAAATTCCTTCAATATCCTTGAGAATGTTTTGAATTGAAATTAGCCCGGAATGTTGTTTGTGAGGCAAGTCGGTTTGAGTAATATCCCCGGTAATGATTGCCTGGCTATTGAATCCGATTCTTGTCAGAAACATTTTCATCTGTATATTCGTTGCGTTTTGTGCTTCGTCAAGAATAACAAATGCATTATTTAAAGTACGGCCCCGCATGTAGGCAAGCGGTGCAATTTCAATTACATTTCGTGCGAGATTGAATTCAAGCTTGTCATGTTCAATCATTTCTTCAAGTGCATCATAAAGCGGACGCAGATAGGGATCAATTTTTTCCCTGAGGTCACCGGGAAGGAAACCGAGATTTTCACCGGCCTCTACAGCCGGGCGGGCAAGAATGATTTTTTTTACTTTTCGTTCTTTTAATGCACGAACGGCAAGGGCTACAGATGTGAACGTTTTACCGGTCCCGGCAGGTCCAATAGCAAAAAGTATATCATTATTCTCACTTGCTTTTACGATAGCCTTTTGCCCTGGGGTTTTTGTGGAGATAGTGTCACCTGTATGGGTATGAAGAATTACATCCGCCGGCTCAGAAGTAAGTGATGAATAATTACTTCTCTTCTCTTGATTTCTATCAGACAGTGCAAGCAACGTATCTACATCACCCGGGTTTACTTTACCGTTTCTAAGTGCCAAAGTCACCATCTCCTCGATTATATCCCGTATTTCATTTATATCTTTCTCAGAACCGATTAATTTAATTTTATTCCCTCTTGCAGTAATTTTGGTTTTTTCATAAACGTGGTCAATCTTATTCAGATGCTGATCCTGAAAACCGAGAACCAGCAGGGGATCAACGTTTTCCAAATAAAGGATCTCTTCGGTAAATTTATCTGTTTGTTCGATAAGAACTTTTTTTAAATTTTGTCTCATTTAGTGAATATTGAAAAATAGGTATACCAGCTCAATAATTAAACAACTTTTCCGGATGCCAGCAGTGCATTTTTTTTTAGCTTTTTGATATTATCAGATATAGATCCTGATTTAAATACCGAACTGCCGGCTACAAGTATATCAACCCCGTGTTGTGCAAGCTTTTGTGCATTTTCGCTGGTAACACCGCCATCCACTTCAATCAAAAAACCCAGATTTTGTTCATTTCTAATGGATGTAAGCTGTTTCAATTTCTTATACGTATTATCAATAAACGTCTGTCCGCCAAAACCCGGATTAACACTCATCAATAATACCAGATCAACTTCACTGATAATGAATTCAAGTGACTGTACCGGAGTCGCGGGATTGATGACTACGCCCGTCATACAGCCTGCTTCCCGGATATTCTGTATGGTCCGGTGCAGATGCAGGCAGGTTTCAACATGAACGGATATCAATTCAGCACCGGCATCACTGAAGGCTTCAATATAGGAATCGGGATTTTCAATCATGAGATGAACATCAAGATATGCATCCGGTACATGTTTATGAATAGCATGTACTATATCAGGCCCAAAACTGATGTTGGGTACAAAGTGTCCGTCCATAATATCGCAATGCAGCCATGTTGCCCCGGCTGCAATGCATTCATCAAGCTGAGGGCCAAGATTTGTGTAGTCGGCCGCAAGGAGTGATGGTGCTATTACGGGGAGGGAGAAATTCATATTCTACTGTCCGGAATTTGTTGTATCGGGTGGAGTTAAGGAAGTTGTATCTGGCGGCGGAACAGAGATTGTATCAACATTTACCGCACCGGTTTCAGATGCCTCCTGCATATCGAATCGTTCCGAAACCACCAAGGTTAATGTTTCGCCCTCTCTTGTTTCATTTACTTTTGGTATATAATCCAAAATGGTATTAGGTAACGTGTCTCTGCTTGGCTGAAATCTGATTTCATCAACCCTGAGCCCGGACTGCCGCAATTTTTGCTGAGCCTCGGGTAGCCTTAAGCCTACTATTTCGGGTACCGTAACAATTCTGTCGCCAAGGCCGTCGCTGATTATTATATCTACAACCGAACCTTTTGCTACAGTATCACGTGGTGAAAGAGATTGCCAAAGCACTGTATTTCTAAATCTGTTTGATTCATAACTCACCGTTCCAAGTGTAAGACCATAATTTTCCAGCTGAATTTGGGCGTTCCGGAATGACATATTCACAAGATTGGGGACTACAGCTTTTGGCTGTACGGCTGTGTTTACCGTGAGGTAAATCTTCCGGTTGGGTTTTACGATTTGATTTGCGGACGGTGTCTGATCAATAATATAATCTGCCGGATAACTTGCGTGAGCACGCCGGTCGGCAACTTCATATCTCAGGCCATAATCTTCAAGAATAGCCGTTGCTTCCTCTAATGATATTTTTGTTACATCAGGAACAGTGAGCCCTTCATTATAATTGGTGTAAGCAGGCATGATTAATTTATCAAATAACAGAATAAATATTGCCATCAATGCTACAAGGGCAGAAAGCGCGGCATATATTTTTTTATTTTTTATTATGTATTTAAACCAATCCATCGTATAAAGATAATGTTTTTATGAGATATTTGAAGCTATTGTCCTAACCACTAAATTACTTTGGTACCTATAATACTGTTAGCAGCAAATCATCCCTCTACCCCCTTCAAAGGGGGATATTTTTTGCCGCACCAACTTTTCTATGTAATCATTTACACTATACTTGTTTATTGGTAATGACACTATAAGCTCTGGTAAACTGCACGGTTCTTATATTTTATAAAGATGATTTAGTTTCAAATAGTCTAAAATCTATATGAAATATTCAGCTGTTCGCCCGGTAAAATGCCGGCTGTTGCCTGAAGGCGATGCTGCCGAAGCCTGACTGTGAAATAAGCATCAAAAGAAGAGATTACATGATTTACTATTAGAAGTGCAAAGATATTATCAGCCCGCCTGAAGTTGTCATTAAATTGTTCTGCACGGTCACGACCTTCAAAAAACAGAGGGCTCATGGCACTTGCTGTTGCTATATTATCAGTCACAGGTGTATTAAAATCACGCCATCCTGGCCCGAACTGATAAAATTTACTGACCAGCTCATAGTATTGTTGAGAGCCAAATCCGGGCAGAACGTGAGAAAAATTGTTTCTGGCCATATCTGAAAAAATGAAAGGTGTGTTGCGTTCTACATTATTTAGCAAGCTTAAATCAACTCTGTTCCAGTCAATGGAGGTGTTAAACGCAGCTTGTACTCCATTTACCTGATTTTTCAAATCATCGAGAAATTCATTTTCAATACCATTCACTTCATGGAAGTCAACAATCCATTGTGCATATTGAACCACACTCCAGTTGCTATCAACAAAGTTTTCATAATTTCGCTGACGAGTTTTTGCTTTTGACCGGTTTTGGGCAATAAGAAAAATGGCAGTTCCTTCGAGTGCCAGGTATAAACCAGAGCGAACCCAGTTCCCGTTGGCAGCCTGCCCGCTTCCGGGGATAATTGCCGAACTGATAAATGCAAGCCCAGGTTTGGTTTGTATTGAACGGACAAAGCCGGATGACTCATTATTGCAGTAATCATATTGCCACAAATTTCTTTGCAGTACAGGTGTAATTAAATCTGCTCTTGTAATCTCTTTTTTTTCAAATTGACCCGAAATTTCCTGCGAGCTAAAACTATAAAGATGCTCCTGATTCAGCTCTTTAACGTGCTGTGAGAAAGCAGAAGATTGAAACAAAATAAAAATGATTGTCAAAATAGAAATATGTCTCATAAGAAATCAAAATCAAAGGTTAGTCCAAAATAAAAAAGAAATTCCCGCCCGAATTGTACACGATTACTACCCGAGCCTGTAATAAAATCATCTGAAAGTTCTACATCAAAACGGTTGAAGCCATAGGTGCCATTAATAAAAAGTTTCATGGGGAAAAGGTAGGAATTATTAAAGGCAAACCTCAATTCACCACCTATTCCATATTTTATATTATTACCAATATTCAATTGTCCACCCCATCCGTTTCCGGCTTCAAGAAAAAGATGAGCGAAAAGTTTATCAAGTGAGTAACGCCCCATCTGTGTATTTAATGACTGATAGACAGGCCTGAGGTATGATAACCTCGTAAACGCAGTTCTGTTCCCTCCCACGGCAAAAAACGGGTATGATCTCATTCCTGTTAAGCCTCCGGTATAATCAAGAAAGAAGAAATCATCAGGATCATTCAGGTAAGCAAACGCCCGGGTAGTAATCATAGCGGTTTCGTTATTTGAAAGGGAAAAACCATAACGATTACGAAATTCGATTGAATGATTCAGATCACGTTTAAAAACAGGGGATAGCTGGCCGTCTTCAACTTCGAAATTCTCCAATAACCTGCTGGGCTGATACCGGTACGTTACATTTCCTTTAAACCCTTGTGGAGCGATATCTGCGTGCCGGGTTGGCATAATCAATTCATAGTAATAGGCAGCTGAGAGAGTTGTTCCCCTGAAAAACTCATTATTTGATCCTGGAATAAATTGCTGCAATTCACGTGAAAAGAAACCATCTGTTGCTACACTAAATGGAGAAATTCCAATGCCAAACTCAAGCAGGCTCCAGCGATTCAATTTGCTTCGAAGAAACAGATTTGCTTCCCACAATATAAATCTGATATCCGAAAAACTGGTTTCCGGCAGGCAGGAAGTGCAAGGAATTTCATCTATTGACAGCCCGTCGCGAACATTTCTTGTGATATTGAAAAGCTCAACAGAAATTGTAGGAGACCAGCTTGTTTCAATGAATGGAAAGCCGCGATGTTGTATGGTCAAAAATAGATCCCGGTCAAGTTTGTTCAACCTCGAAGGTGAAAAGAAATCACCAACACCATCTGTGGGCAGAGAGCCAAAACCGAATAAGGCACCACCAAATATATCCAGTTTTTCAGTTACATCGCGCGTTGTAAAAAACATACCAATTTTGGCGTCACGCCATAAATTTTCAGCTAAATCACCAAATTGCGCTGCTTTTACAAGACTTGAATTGGATCCGTTCAGTTTGGTGTAATTGTCGAAACGAACAAGTGGGAAAATATTAAATCCGGTAATGGTTTCACTGTATGGCTTTAGAATCCGGTCATCAGACTGGTTCTTTGTTGGAATCTGAAATTCAATTTCTTCGGCCTGAGGCCCTTTGGAAATTGGTTCTTGAATTGGTTCAATATCACTGTCATCAAAACTGTTTAAAGCAAGTATATATTCCGGGATATCTGTGGGGTCAGCGTGATTCATCGGTTTTGGGTTATAAGCCCCATACTGCTGTGGTTCAAATGGGGTAAGTGGTATGCTGGTTATTTTGTAACCCTCCGTTTTATACTCCGAGAAATAGAGTCTTCCATTATTGGCGTGTGGCATAAAAGCCCCGCCAATCACACTTGTAAGTTGTTTTTGATCCCCGGTGTGCAGATCAAGGCTATAGATATTAAAAATACCATCCGGATCTGATGAGTAATAGAGAATATTGTTTTCCATATCGATCCATGGGTCGCGATAGTCAATTAATGGGTCTTCAAAAACAGTAATAATTTCACCGGTTTCAATATCGAATTTGAATATATTTCGGTTACCTGTAAAGGCGGTAGCAAAGTACAAGGAAGAATCATTTTTACCCCATACCGGTGTATAAACTGTTTCTCCCGATTTGAAATCTGTCAGGGTTTTAATTTCCTGATTTTCTTTGTTATACAGGATAAGGTTTTCGGTGCCGTCTCTGCGTTGCACAGCCGCAATCAAATTACCTTTGCTGTCCCACACTGGATCCTGTATTCGTTTACTGTCGGTTAATTTTTCTCTTTTTTCTGATTCTATATTATAGATGTATAAATCCTGATACGTTTCACCCAGATTATTTTTTCTGGCGATATTAAACAGGAGTGATGTACCGTCAGGGGAAAATGAGAAGCGGTTACTGATAAAATCGAGAGTTGCATTACTTTTAAGGCCGTGTTGAAATAAATACTGCTGCTGATTGTCTAATGCTGGTGTTTCGCCTGTAGTATCCAATGTTTTTACTAACCCTTGCCGGTCTTTTAGAATAAGTGCAGTTCGCCCAAAATCACGATCTAAATTGCTCAAATAGGCAAAATATTTTCCATCCGCGCTAAAGATCGGGTAAAAATTGAAAAAACCGGTATTCTCCTCAACAGTGGATTCAGTGAAACGGATTCCCTCTATGGCATTTCGATAAAATTCACGTTTTTCGGATATCCAGTCATCGAATAGTTGCTCACCTCGAATACCTGTTGCCGTTTCCATAACCTTATTAAAGTTATGTTTTTTGCCATTTGCTGCGGCATGTGTGATATCGGCGATTACCTGTTCACCAAAACGATCAACGAGATAAATTACAAAATTAAAACCCTGATTGTATACATCTTCTCTCTCTGTACTGGTTTTGGAACTGAAAGTGCTCATTTCAACAAAGTTGAGATAATCATCATCAAGTATGCTGGTTCTTAAAATCATATCACGGTGGCTATCCCAATAATCGTACATCATACCAGCCCGCTGATATTGTGCGGTTCCTTCGGCAAACCAACCCGGTATGCTTACTGTAGCAAATGGCATTGTTACAACTCCATTTGGAAAACCGAACTGAACATCAGGCCGCCTCACTTTTTCGTATGATAGCCACTGGAAATATATTGCAGGAATATTACTTGAACGCCTCATGGAAGCCCCGAGTTGCACCATATGAGTAAATTCATGAGCAATTACATTTCTGAACCAGTTGTGGGTGCCCCGAAGTGGTGTATCCAGAGAGGGAACCCAGATTTCCATTTTGTTATCAAAGAAAAAGGCTGCTCCATTAGAAAAATCTTCACGGTCGCGAAGAACGATACTGATTTTATTTTTCGGCTTATAAGAGTATAAGCTTGTAATTGGTTCATAAACCTCCTCGGCAATTCTTGAGGCTATCTGGGCACTTCTGTTATTCCCTTCCTGATAGTGAACTAAAAAATGATCACTTTCAATGGTAAACCAGGAAAGATGATTATGGGGAAAATCGTAAAATTGTGGGCTTACCTGTGCTAAAGCCGGCTTTGAAATAACAACGAAAAAAACTATCTGTAATAGGATGACAGCGCAACAATACCATTTAGGGTATTTATTAAAATCAAAGTAAAAACCTGTACCAGTGACTGTCATTTTTTTATTTGGTTATAGCAATTCGTACAACTTTATGATCTTCCCGCCCGTCAACTTTAGCTTTTACAAGTGCGAAGTATCCGCCGCTTGACCAGCTTGAGGTATCAATTACAATTTCTTCAGGAGCTCCGCCCGCAGATTGAACAGTCCGGTCATAAATGAGCCGGCCACTCATCGTTGTAATTTTTATATGTATTTCTCCCGCACTGTTCGTTTGAAAACGGAGATTTGTTTCATCTCTTGCCGGATTAGGCCAGTTGTATGTTTCATCTTTGTTCAGTACTGTATTTTCCGGTAGTAAAACGAGCTCCGACTGAACCCTGCCGGTAATTTTATTATTGGTACTATTGCCGTATTTGCCACCCCAGAAAACATCACCAAGTGATGGCAGTATCCATTCTTTCAAATCACCACGGGGGCTGACAGCAATCAGCGAGCTGCCAGTAATAACCGGGTTAATGGGTTGATAGTTTTCATTGATTATAGCACCTACTGAAAGCGGAAATCCTTCAACACGATTACCGTCGGTACTGTATGCATGTATGTTCATTGAAAAACCATCAAGCCCGGTAATTAATATTTCAGGTATGCCATCACCGGAAATATCTGCAATAAGCGGCGTACCAGTAAAGATAGTACCAACGGGAGCATTAATCGGAAAATGATCGAGGGTGGAGGCGTTTTGGGTTTTAGCGTTAAGTTTATTATTGGTTTCGTCAACATATATAAAATCAATCCGGCCATCTCCGCTAAGATCCGTAAGGGCGGGCCAGTCGAAGCGAATATTTTCGATAAGAGGGAAAGGCTCAAAATTTCGTTCAGAGACATAAATAAACAAATGCTCCGGGCCAAGCAGGTAGAAACCGGTATTACTGCTTGTTAATTGAAGAACTCCTGTATGTATTCTTGTGAAACCATCAGGAATGGTAAAGGGTACTGTTTGAGTAAGATCAAGCTGTCCGGCATGAATGAGAAGCTGGTTACCCACAACAGAAGACTGAAATTCGTTTATTCGATCAGAGAACTGAATCGGATTATTAAAGGGTACTGAAACTGTTTGACTGAAAGGATCTAACTGAATGGTTGTATGATCCACCAGAACCATTTGATTGTTAATTGTACTGATAAACCCGTTATTTGACTGTATGGGTAATTGCCATTCAGCTGTAATCTCATTATCCGAGAAACGATAAAAAGTTAAACCGGACCTAAGAGGTGGTATTTTAGGTTTTTCAGCTACAGCCACCATATTATTAAAATCAAATAATAGAGGCTGCTGAACCGGATTAGAAAATATAGATTTGGAATTTTCAAATTCAGACTCGTTTATGTTATAATACCGGACTCCGGAATTACCGGGAATAAGTATAAACGGTGACTCATCACTATTTGAGGGGATAGATGCAAGTGGATATGCGCTGTGAAATGGATCATCTTTGAAAGTAAAAAAATCGAACATGGTGTCCGTTTCCGTTGCTATTAATTCATATATATCGGAAAAAGGGCTGACCGGTCTAATTGAAAATGATGCAACCGGAAGATTATCAGAAAAGTCAAATATTTCAAAAGGGGAGGGAGCTCCTGCTTTACTGTTATTATTTGGTGTGGTATCCGGGCCAAATCTGTTTTCAAAAAGAGAAATGATCCTTCCTCCGGGCAGGATAACGGAAGCATCATTTCCACTCCACCAGAAATCAAAAGGAGAGCCATTTGGATTATTTTGCGAGATACCAATATCAGTGGGGCGGCCAATATCCTGTGCTCCATCGGCTTCCATCAGCTCTACACCTTTTCTGTTGATATCAGCATTTACTCTCTGCTGGTCAATTTTTTGCCTGATGACGGATTCATCAATATGCCAGATGAGAATTCCGCCATTTAGCTCCCTGTCGTCATCGGTGCCCTCCATTTGATCAGGGCCAATATCGAGACCTCCCGGCAATGCAAAATCGAAATTACTTACATCAACAACTACACCAGGTTCCAGAAGATCATCAAAACCGGGCAGTTGCAGAATAAAATCGGTATCAAAGTTTGTGAACGTTTGATTTACCGTTGTCCCGTCATTTTTTCTAATAGATATTGTTACCCCCGAACCATCGATATCCCGGTGTCTGTTTTCGAGCAGAAAATATTCATCGCGTGATAAAGAAACTCTGGCAAGGCTGTTTGAGCCTCTTAAAACAGCAGCAGGCAGCTGTACGGAATTCTCAGATTCAGCATTTACCTCAAATGATTCCTGCCATCCGAGAAATTGTTTTTCCCAGGCAGACATTTCAGGAGGGAAAAGGCCATTAAATGCAAAAATTCCGGCTCCATCCATCAGGCCGAACCTGCCAATCCCCGATTGCCCTGTTTCCGTATTGAAAAGATCGGGTAATCCGATGTGGCTGCCGAGTTGAGCGGTCAGCATTCCGTTTATTGATAGTGGTAATACGATCGTATTACCGGAAATGTCTTCTCCGCGGCGGCTTTGTGTACGCGGGATAATGAGTGAATTGGTAACCAGTAATTCACCTTCATTAATTGGAAAGCCCTGGAATTGAGGAATATCAAGAAGATTACCAAGGGCTCTCTGGCTAAGGTAAACGGAGGGTATATCTTGTACGGTTTTATCAAGCAGTGTTCCGGTCAGTTCGATATCGCGTCCGATACCGGCATGAAAAATAACAAACGCTGTATTTGCACTTGTAAGGCCGGTTGAATCAAATCCTCCCAGTTGTTCAACCAGCGTCCAGACATCCCGTGCAAGCTCCCCCAGGGGCTCACTCGAAGGATTTATCCCGATGGGTGAATATTCCTCCATTTTTTTATCCAGCCGGATGACGTCGGGCAGTACACGATAAGAAATTGTAAATTTACCGGAAGAAACGGTCTCGAAGTAATTCCCGGCAAATTCAAGATGAGCTTCAAAGTATTCACGATTATGAGGTAATGCATCCACGTTGGTTCCCGGATCTTCAAGCCAGGGGATAGCTCCGGGTTCGAATGTACCATTGCCTGAAGTAAACTGATTTGTATCCGGTTGAAATTCCACCATAACAGCAACTACATTTAAAATACCTTCAACAGGTTCAGTTAATTCACGATTTTCAAGAGAAATTGAATGGCTTCGTTTGATTTCTATAGTTTTACCACTCTGTGCTGTGGCATGAGCAGTATACAATAATACAACTGCATTCAGGAAAAGTGTTCTCAATATTTTCCTGACACCACAGGATGGATGATACATATAAAACCTTCTTGTTTAGAGATTCAGCAATACACTAAACCTGATCGTATCAGAAAGAGGACTTTCTTCTTCAAGTGTGTAAATGTAACTGAAATCAATTCCAAACATATTTATTCTGAGCCCTGCTCCAAGGGTAATAAACTCGCGATTACCATTTTTGGGATCTTCGTAATAATAACCGGCACGAATAGCAAACTGCCTGTTGTGCCAGAATTCAAGCCCTGTCCCAAGCATAAGTTGTTCAACAAAGTTTACACTTTCACCGTCGGCATTGGTAAAAGAGCCAAAAGAATTAGCCATACCTCTGAATACAGACATAGACCTGAACTCTGTATTTTCAGGGTCTCCATCAACAGAAACTTCCTCGTTACGGGCCATAACCTTCGATACATCCTGAGCAAGAGTAAGTGTATTAACTCCATTATTGTCAAGATTCATTGTGAAGGCATAACCAACTCTGAGTATGGTTGGCAGGGCATCTTTCTGAGCTTCATCTGTATATTGGAGGCCAGGCCCGATATTTGAAAGATTTAAACCGGCACTAAACCGGGCACCTCTGTTACCGATTCTGAATGGATCTGTTTTATACAGAGCTGCAACATCAAGCCCCACACTTGAACCTGGACTTACTTTCTGCCCGCCAACGGAACCGCTTGCCAGAGAACTGTAAATAAATCTGAGGCCGGTACCCAGTGCAAAGTTTCTGTTGATTTCAAATCCATAAGAAAAGCCGGCAGCAAGTTCAAAACTATTGAATCTTCCAAGATCCAGGCCGGTTTCATCTGTCCTCCTTTGGGAGCCAAGATTCAGAAAAGTAATGTGGCCGCCGATTGTTCCGATTCCTTCTATATAGTGTTTACCGACAAGATAATCATAGAATAAATCGGCATTGAATGCAGGCAGCCAGTTCGCGTGAGTAATACTGATTTGTGTATCCCGCTGAAACGCAAGCCCGGCAGGATTCCAAAAAATTGCAGCCGCATTATCAGCGATTGCAACACCGGTATTACCCATCCCTGCTCCTCTGGAATCCGGTTCGATTTGCAGAAAGGGTACAGCTGTGATCCCAACCTGTGCGTGTGAATTTATTGTAATAATACCGGATAAGAAAAATCCGGCAATAGTAGTGATTACTGCTTTTCTCATAACTTCTGGATTTGTTTAAGTAATAAATATAAGGTTTTGGTTTGTATT
This sequence comes from Balneolaceae bacterium, assembly GCA_050329675.1. Classification (GTDB taxonomy): domain Bacteria; phylum Bacteroidota; class Rhodothermia; order Balneolales; family Balneolaceae; genus CAYVBJ01. Next base: position 10,671 of record JBHJOO010000388.1, on the reverse strand, counting down.
TGGTGCATTAAATTCAGCGAATTATGACCAGTTTTTCGATTTCTTCCCTCGTTTGTCGTCCCTGCGGGGTATCTGCTCTAACCCTAAGCACATAAATATAAGTACCGTTAGCCAGGCGATCATAATCCCCGTCACGACCATTCCACTCAATGTTAGCATAAGAATTAGTTGTTATTTGTGATTCCTGTAAACGTGCTACCGGCCGCCCGCTCAACGTAAATATGCGAATATCTATATCGAGCAAATTGCCGGGCTGGTTATGTTCAAATATGAACCTGGTAAAATTGTTCATCGGGTTGGGATAATTGGCTAAAGATCTTATCTCCAGTTGATCACTATCTGCAACTTCGAAAAAGATAGTTTTCTCCGATGGATTATTATGTACATCCCAGGCTCGTACTGTTAAATTATAACTACCCTCTGGCAACTCCTGCATCGGGTACTCGATTCTGCCACTCCTGAAGTCATCCAAATTGCTTCTGAAAAAATCATTCAGAACAAATGTTTGACGTGGTTGTGTATCGATTGTAGCTGTTATTTCATGGCCTACTCCTAATCCTGTTGTGTTTATACCGGATTCATCGAAAAGCTCGACTACCAGTGTTGATGTGTTTCCAACAAGGTTCCCATTTACAAATGATTTATCATTCAGGTAAACATCCATTTCAGGGCCGGTTCCATCATCCCTTGCATCGGGATTTATTCCATTGAAATTTATATTTCCGATTGATCCTGAAGCATCCCCACCGCTTCCGGATGCATATATCATGATTCTTCCTGTTTCAGGCGAGAATGAAATATCCCGTGGAATAATAAAATTGGATGTAAATATCCCGTTATTTACAGTTGTGCGGCCTCTGAACAAAATATCGTTTTCAACATTATAGTTACAGTCATCTAAAAAACACCGTCCTTCGATCACCCACTGTTTATCAGGAAGCTCGATGGTTCTCTCGACATCATATACGATGATTTCAGCTTCTCCGTTAAAGTTGCCTTGTAAGTCACCCGCCCTGTTTTTTACACGCCCGTTCAGTAAAACTTCATCAAGCGCCCTGATTTGCACAACAGTATCAGGGTTTATAGTAAAGTCTACATTATTCAATTCTGTAATTTCAATTTCATTTTCTGGCAGGCCGATTCGCATAGCCGGGTCTCCCAGCAAAATAAATTTTCGTGCATTAAATCCGGACCCCTGTGAAGTGTTTTTGGTTCTGCGGTAGATATCGCCAAGACGCTGTGGCCTGCCCTCGGAATCTCTCTCAACCATTTGACGTGTTAATTGTATATTTAAGCCAAAGTTGTTGCTTCCGGCTGTAGAACTTGTAAATACCACACGTGTTGTTGTGAAAGCCGCAACCATTCCGCCATTGGGATGAGTTAAAGCAAGTTCCGCACCTGACTGTGCACCATTGTCATCATAGCGGCCAAACTGGCAGGTAGCCGTAACGAAAATACTGAGCCGGTCCCTGTTGTTCAGTTTGTTTATATCATCTTTTGTAAATAATCGTTCATCGGCAAGAACATCTTCATTTCCATGTCCGGAATAATTGATCACCAGAGTCCCATCATTGATAGATCGAATAAATTCATCTGTGGCTGCAGGTATTCTTCGGCCGGTTGCTGTATTTTCAACCGGAAAGGAAAGCATATAAATTTTATTTATTTGCAGGGCGTCCGATACTTTGTCGATCTGTATCGCTGTTCCATCCGCGTTTAATAGATGCAAATCCCTGTTTCGTTCAACTTCAGGAAAATCATCATCTGCTGCAAAAGTAAAATTGGTTCGCCAGGAACCGGCGGTTTCACTACTTTCATAATTTCGGATTTTATCCATAAATAATCTGGCTTCGGAAACTGACTGGACAGAAAACCTGCCAATTCCAATGTCAATACGTTCCGAGCTGGTAATTGGAAGCCACTCTCCTTCATTGTCGTCAAGTAAGCCAAAGTAATCATCACTGCCAAAGCTGTTAATCCGGTGCAAGGATTCATCGCTTTGAAATGTAAAAACATGATTAGGAATTGGTGCATTAGGCTGCACACCTTTATAATCAAAGGTAGCTGTACCAAAAAGAAGCAGATGTTCCGGCATTGGCTGTCCGGCATTTAAGGCCCGGTCATACAAATATTTCACGTAATCCCTGATAGCTGTTACATCAGGAACACCGCCGCCAAATTCATTGAAAATTTGCGACTGTAATGCAACAACTGTTGAAAATCCATCTCTTTGCGATCGGTAAGCAGCCCATTCCTGGGCTAAATCCCTGAAAACCTCATTTGTAATAATGATGTATTGTGGAAATACGGAAATACCTCTCAGATCCTGGTTTACAATTTGTTCACCGGGCTCGGGCACAATAAATTCTGCCTGAGCTATAAACCGAAGCTCCGGATTGGTTGAGTAAGTAAAAGCAAAATTGTTTCCACTTTGATTTACCTGTAATAAAACCGGATTTTGAGGATCAGAGACTTCAAAAACCAATGGTTGTCTTGAAAAATTCTGCAAAATATATTGACCGGTTTCCTGAGCTGATCCGTCTGCAGGAGCAAATATAAATAAATAATCATCTTTGGCAACAAAAGCACGCTGATATGTAAAACGAACCCAATCAATAAATCCTTCTGTATTTGGATCACTGAATGAGATTCGGGCAACAGCTTCAAGTACGTTGTTGCTTAAATTACCAGTCTGAATATTGGTCTGGAATCTCCTGGCCCTGCCTGAAATTCCCTCTTCAGAAACATAACTTTGAATTGCCGGTACGGAGGTGGTTCCGATTGACTGCCCGTTTACAAAAAATGAAAAGCCCATTGTTTGAATGGAGCGGCCAATAACGTTAATATCGAACTCAATTTGCTGGTTTGGAATAATACCCGGGATTGTATCATTAAAAATGACCTGTTGCAATTCAGCCGGGTTTGTTGTCAGCCTTTGCGAATACCATTCATTTCCGGAACGTATTTTTGATTCCGACTTAAACCGGTCTTCCTCTTTCCACGTAAAATCGCGAAACTGAGTAATGGTTCGCTGTGGATTCGATGCCGTTGTTTGCTGCATTCTTTTACCAGGCTGGCTTCCAATAGTTAAAAACACATAGTTATTATCACTGTACCTGTGAAGTTGGTGACTGTAGATGCCGGAACTGGTTCTGAATACTTCGTGGGGCGAAGAACCATAGAACAGAATTGTGTCATTAACATCAAAATTACCGTTACTTTCTCCGTTAACTACAATTGGTATTTCTTGTAAAATTGGACGGGGATCGCTATTTCTTCTGGGTAATTCTCCGCCGGGGGTTGTCCATATTTGAATGTTCCGGGGATCAATCTGATCGACGGGAACACCTAATTCGACAAGATAATCCCGGTTTAGTGAATAAATACCATTTTTTTGTACAGGTATTTTATACCAGTCTCCGGTGGCAAAAGGAGAAGATTCATTTAATAGTTGAGTTTGAAGTGCTGAAATAGCCGGCCGGCTGTTTTGTTGCTTATAAATTCTAAACCTTGCTGAACGTGCTATGAGCAGGTTTTCAGGGTTGCTTGCATTAAAGCGCGCCACATGTACACGTAATGTCATTACCTGATTTCCACGATGTACCCCGGGATTCATCAATTCAAAAAATGGCTGTTCATCAGGGGCAAGTGCAAAAGCCTCAATTTCCGATATGGTTATACCGGGCCTGTTTACCTGAATCACCTGCTGGCTTATGATTTCAAATCTGTTACCTGCATTATCCGGTACAAGAAAATCAAAAGAGTGATCAATTTTCAGGCTGTCGTTTTCCAGCAGATATTCTGTAAATACAGCAGTTTCAGCTGTTTTTTGAATGGTCTGTCCGGTCACAAGGCAATACGGTATACTTGCGAACAACCACAGAGTGATAGTTATGAGAGTATGTTTTAACAAATTGGAAAACTACATTACTTGTATTTAAAACATGTAACTCTATTATCGATAGGCAAATACTTCTTGTTTTAATTAATAAAGTAAATTTGGTGATTTCTCGCTGAAAGTAAAGAATCTACAGTAATTTTAACTGTAATACAGTATAGATTGATTTTTATTTGTTGATTATACCAGTTTCAGATATAAACTTTATGTTACAGAAATATTATACATTGCAAAAAAATCAAAGTCAATGGCTAAAATTCAACTTTTCATTAAGAATACAACAGAATACCATTTTACATGACCTGTACAGAAATAGAATGTTACAGATTCAGGGCTTAAAAACTTAAATCATTTCAACTACAAGAGCAGATGCACCGCCTCCTCCATTACAAATGCCGGCACAGCCAAGAGTTCCTCCGGTTCTTTTCAGGGCATGAAGAAGCGTTACGACAATCCTGGCGCCTGAGCAGCCGATTGGATGGCCAATACTTACAGCTCCACCATTTATATTAACTTTACCGGGATCCAATTCAAGAATTTGATTATTGGCAATGGATACGACTGCAAACGCCTCGTTGATTTCCCACAAATCAATATCATTCTTTTTGAGTCCGGCACGGTCAAGAGCAATCGGAATCGCATCAGAAGGAGCCGTTGTAAACCATTCCGGAGCCTTTGCTGCAGAACCGTGGCTGCGTATTTTTGCAATCGGCTGAACTCCCATTTCTTTAGCTCTTTTTTCACTCATTAACAACAGCGCAGCGGCTCCGTCATTGATACTGCTTGCATTGGCAGCAGTTACTGTTCCCTGTTTATCAAAAACAGGAGAAAGATTGGGGATTTTTTCAAAATTCACTTTACCCAGCTCTTCATCAGTTTCTACTTCACTTACTTCCCCCTTGCGGCCTCGCACTTTCATTTTAATAATCTCATTCTTGAAGTATCCTTTTTCATGAGCTTCTATTGCTCTTTTATAAGAAGTTACAGCAAACTCATCCTGTTGTTCACGGGAAATCTGACACTCTTTTGAACATAATTCAGCAGCATTACCCATGTGGTAATTGTTGTAAACATCCCATAAGCCATCTTTAATTAATCCATCAATGGCTTCTGTATTTCCCAATTTTGACCCAAACCTGTGTTTTGGCAGATAATAGGGCACATTGCTCATGCTTTCCATTCCACCTGCAATCATAATATCGTTTTGGCCAAGTGCAATTTGGTCTGCTGCAATCATAACTGCTTTCATTCCTGAAGCACACACCTTATTGATCGTAGTTGATGGTGTTTTCTTGGACAGGCCGGCCTTGATTGCTGCCTGCCGGGCAGGTGCCTGGCCGATACCGGCTGTTAAAACATTACCAAAAACAACTTCCTGAACATCATTTGAATTTATTCCAGCTTTTTTGATGACTTCAATGATAGCAGACGCACCTAATTCCGGTGCTGAAAAAGAGGATAAACTGCCTCCAAAAGAACCGATGGGTGTCCGTCGGGCTTCAACTATAACTGTACCATTCATAATTTTTTTACTGTTTTAAATTCCAAATTTGAATTAAAAAGCATTATCAAGGTCCTCAATTAAATCATCAATATCTTCAATTCCAATCGATAACCTGATCAGTGAATCCGTTAGCCCGGCTTTTTCTCTAACGTCTTTGGGAATAGATCCATGCGTCATTGAAGCAGGATGGCTTATAAGCGATTCAACGCCCCCAAGACTTTCAGCAAGAGTAAACACTTTTGTTTTTGCCATGAATTGTGTTGCTGCTTTAACGGAGTCGTTTTTAAGAACAAATGACACCATAGCGCCAAAGTCCTTCATCTGCCGGGATGCAAGTTCATGTTGCGGATGACTTGATAGTCCCGGATAAATCGTTCTTTTTATTTTTGGATGCTCTTCGAGCCACTTTGCAATTTTTTTTGCATTTTCAACTGCTCTCTCAACACGAATATGAAGTGTCTTAATGCCCCTGAGAATCAGATAACAGTCCATCGGACCCGGAACGGCTCCGGTAGTTTTTACCTGGAAGCGTATTTTTTCCATAAAGTCGTGATCGGATGACGCGACTGCCCCTCCTATTACATCCGAATGCCCTCCCAGGTATTTTGTAGATGAATGCATAACGGCATCCGCACCTAATAACAACGGTTGTTGTAAATAGGGAGAAGCAAAAGTATTATCCACAATAGCAAGAGCTTGGTGTTCATGCGAGATTCGTGATAATTCCCTGATATCCACAATTCTCAGCAATGGATTTGTAGGTGTTTCAATCCATACCAATTTTGTGTTTTTAGTAAAAGCAGAATCAACATTATCAAGATCAGACATATCAATAAATGAAAAATCAATTCCGTAAGGCTCAAATACCTGTCTGAATAATCTGTAACTGCCTCCATACAGATCATTGGTTGTGATAACATGATCACCGGGACGAAGTGTTTTCAGAATAGCATCCATTGCTGAAACCCCGCTTGCAAAGCAGGCACATTCTTCGGCTTCTTCAATACCGGCTATTAGTTTTTCAAGGGCAGTCCGGGTAGGATTTCCAACTCTTGCATAGTCATAACCTTTATTTACATTTGGAGCTTCCTGAGCATAGGTAGATGTTTGAAAAATGGGTGGCATTACAGCACCTGAAACCTCTTCAGGTTTCTGGCCGGCATGAATAGCTTTTGTGTTAAATTTCATAAAGGAGTTAAACTCAAAAATTATAATTCTGTCTGATCATTTCAGCATTATCATTCATATCAAGCTGCATATATATCTGATACAGATTTTTAAATATTTCCCTGTTCTCAGGATAATTTTCAGCAAGATGCTCCCACATTGTTAGCGAACTGGTTAAAAAATTTTCAGCAAGATGACGTATTTGATTGGAGAGAGAACTGTCATCCGTAACTTCTCCGGAAAGCATAAGAAGACTTGAAGCGCTATTTTTATACTGCCCGGCAATTGAATAAAATAAATCAAAATCAGTTGATTGATGAATATTACGGCCTGAATTTAACTCTTCAACACCATTATAGATCTGAACAAATTCATCGAAATCTGATTTCTTAAATTCGGCACTTCTTTCGGCAAGTATACTTTCAATGCGGCTGTTCAAATAGAAGAGTTTTTCAGAAATTAATATTTCCTTGTACATATCATTCGCCGGATTCTCTTCAATCAATTTTTCAAGTAATTCGATCGCTTTTTCGTGGCTATTGTCGAGAATATATGAGTTAACCAGGCCATGTACGTAGTCCCTGTTATCCGGTGAATTGGCTAATAATTCTTCATATGTATGAATGGCTTCTGCAATATTACCGGATTCAAGATAGAAGTATGCCAATTTTTCACGCAACTGGTCGGATATAATGGGTAACTCTTTTTTTGCCGATTCCAGAGTAGTAATAGCATTTGATATATTCTTGTGCCGGTAATATGTCGATGCTATTAAATTATAAGTGGTTTCATTACGAGGATTTAAGAGTAGTGCATTATTCAGATGAGAAATAATCAATTTAAAATTTTGATCATATCCTTCAGATTCATCTTCCTGAAGTAATTGAACTCCCATTTGCTGTTCCCGGTTCCAGGCAGTATTTACTATACTATCTGATTGAGCACGAACAATTTCAGGTGATTCTATAAACAGAATATTTTCATGGGTGTTTTTCATCTCTTCATAAAGATCATAACGGTCGTCCGGAGCATTTTTTGAACTTGCAAATTTATCGAGTACACGAATTTTGAGGAGCAGGGCATCAGCATCATCCGGGTGGTTCCGCAGATGTTGATTTATTTGTTCAATTGCAGATGAGTAGTTATTGTTTTCAAAAAGTTGTTCTGCTTTTTGAATGGATGTGTTAAATGAAGCACATCCGGATGCAAAAAAAATCCCGAAAGCAGCTATAAGAGCTGCCGTTCGGGTTTTGAAATTAATCATAAGGATATCTATAGTTATTTTTTAGTCAAGGCCGGCTTTTTCCATTGCTTCCCGTGCCTTTTCTTCCATTCCTAACGTAGTGTAGATCTGAAAAAGTGCCTGCCAATATTCCTGTTCATCAGGGTTTAAGTCGGCTGCATTTTCATAATAATCAAGTGCATTACGAAGTGCCTCCCGTGCTTCCGTATCATATTGGCTGGCAAGCACATTATCATCAACAATACTGTTTCTCTTTTCAAATAATGCAGCAGCTTTATTTTGGTAAATAATACCCAGAATGTTGTGAGCATTGTCGTCATCAGGGTTTAGCGCTGTCGCTTTTTCAATTTCATCTATTGCTTCAGTGGTGAGTTCATGTACAACTTCTTCCATTTGTTCAATTTCAGCAATCAATTCATTGATTCGTTGTTCGACAGCCTCTTTTTCACTTCCGCTTAATTGACGTGCCTGTCTTTGCATGGAATTTAATTGATTGTATTTAGCACTGATTTCTTCATTTCTTTGAGATACAAGCTGATATACCTGAGTACCAAGAACCAATCGATATTGAGGGTTCTGAGGGTCGGTTGCTATCAGATCTCGTACAATATCCATTGCACGTTCAACTTCTCCTATCTGCAGGTAGGCATCCGCCAGATAACGAACAAAGTTGACCTCCTGGGGATAATCATCCACAGCCTGCTCAGAAAGACGTCTTGCTTCATCATACATTCTTTGATTTAAATAGAGAGAGATCAAATAGTCATAGTCATCCACTTCTGGTGAATCAATGCGTTCCATTGCCATTTCGTAAGCTGAAATGGCATTTTGCATATCACCTTCCTGAAAATAGGCGGAGGATAAAACAATATATGAAAGTGAACTGTCGGGCTGAATTGCAACTGCATTCTCAAGATGTGCAATTGCAGTACCACCCGGATCGGATGTAACAGCCCTGACGCTGTCATCTGTCAATATCTGGACTGCAGCATTATGTTCAGATGCCCAAACGGTGGTTAACACATTTGGTATATTATCGAGCTCGCCCGGTACATTTTCCTGTTGCCGGCCAAATTGTTCCGCTTTATTGAAAGATTCTTTCATTGCTTCATAATATTCTTTACGCGCAGAGGGCGGATTTACATCTTCCGCTTTTGAACCCAATGCAACTGCCTTGAAGTAATGGGCAAGAGCATTTTCAGGATTCTCTTGCAAAGCTCTGTCAGTTGCCTCAATGGCTGCATCAAAATTTGAAGATTGAATTTGATCTTTTGCTTCATTGATCAGGGGATCTCCGGTTGCACAGGCAAAAACAAACCCGGCAATAGGTAAAATAGTTATCAGTAATCGTTTTTTCATAATAATGTACGTGACTGTTTTTGTTAGGTCTTGGTTACTCACTCAAAGTAAACATATCATAATCTATGTGCAATAAAGGGAATTAAATTCCAGAAATTTTCATCTTTACTTAATAACATATTGATCATAAATAACTATTTTCTAAATTAATATTAAAATGATATATCAAATTTAATACCTGAAATCCTCAAGTCAGTTGCGAGAAGTAAGTCAAACTGAATGCAATCGGGTTGACCTGACCGACATTTAATAGTTAACACGCGAATAACCTTGTGGATTTTATATAATTATTAAATAAAGCACCAATTATGAAAGAATTAATTAAAACGGGCGATGCCCCTGAGGCAATCGGCCCCTATAGTCAGGCAATTGTACACAATAATCTGATATTTGTTTCTGGCCAGATAGCACTTATTCCCGAATCAATGGAGATTGCCAAAGGAGGGGTATCAGAACAAACAAAAAGAGTAATGGAAAACCTGAAAGCGATTTTAAATGCAGCCGGAAGTGATTTTTCAAAAGTGCTAAAATGCTCAATTTTTCTGGTAGATATGAACGATTTTAAAGCGGTAAATGAAATTTACGGCTCCTTTTTTGAAAAGGAACCTCCGGCGCGAGAAACTGTGGCTGTAAAAACCCTGCCGAAAAATGTTTTGATAGAAATAAGTTGTATTGCTTATAAGTAAGTAACTGGGGAAAGGGTTCAGTTTCGCAACGAAAATGATTTCGTTGCAATATTTCCAACTTTGTCCGGAACCTGTACTTCAATTTGCAGCTGGCCAGTGAGTTTGATCTTTGGATTATAGAACAGAAGCCGGTTTTTGTCAGGTTCGTATTCTATAATACCCCTATTACCGTTTACCAATATATTTGTATTATTGTGGTCTATGCCGGTGTCTTCATCCTTTACATAAATATAAATAACCGTATCTCCTCCCAGATTTTTTCGAATTACAGCATGATTGATCGTGGGGGGGATTGTGTCACTTTTTACAACATAATTTTCCAATCTTGTTATTTTTGTACGTATAAGATTTCCCCCATTTCGGGAATTGGTAAATTCAAAACGATTCCGTGAAAAATTATTCCAAAAGATTCCCATTCGCTGAACTTCTTTTTCTGTTCTTTGCGGTTTGATGAAATTCAGGGTTGCACTATTTCTGAGTGGTACCGAAGAGGGTGAAAAACTAACTTCAGGATAACCATCTGTCATACCAAAACTAAGGGTAACCTCAAGTGTATCAAAAAGTGCATCTTCAGGAAAATCAATCCAGGCTGTTTGATCGGGTGTATGTAATATGGTGCGGTTGCCCGGAATGATTTTCTGCGTTTGTCTTGCATCAAGATAGGTAATAGAGGAGGCCTGGTAACGGGTTCGCGGCATATAATCCTCATTACCCGAGACAAGAAAATAGGGTTTGAAGGATCTTTCGGGGAAATGATTAGCCAGGTAGTTACTTTTCAAATCAGGGCGGGGATAGGCACGGATTGCCGGCAGAA
>JBHJOO010000620.1:0-3707 GCA_050329675.1 Balneolaceae bacterium | reverse complement strand
TAAACCACTTGTAAGGCTTGATACATGGTATCAGATTCACACCGGCCGGAGTGAAATACCACACGCAACAGGCCGCGTTACCCTTTGTTTTATGGACAGGGAACTTCGTAAACCATGCCGGGCGCCAGATTATTTTCTGAAACAAATTGACAATTTACCACCCGTGTAAAGATGCGTCACCGATCACTCTACCTTTTTGTCCTCGTGGGTTTGATCATTCTGGTAATATTTTCGCTGGGTAGTGGCATCTGGGGTAAAGATTTGCAATTAAACAGTTTTATATACAAGGCATACGGTACAGTATGCCATCAAATACCCGGCCGCTCTTTTCATATAAATGATATTCAAATGGCTGTAAATACCCGCTGTTTTGGTGTGTTTACAGGTTTGCTGGCCGGTTGGGCGATCATTCCGTTTATTCATGCAACAGCCAATGGAAAAAAGTGGCCCTATTTGTTTCTCTGGCTTGCAGTAATTATTCAAATAACCGATTATTCAGGTAACTTGTTTGAAATCTGGGAAAATACCAATGAACCCCGCTTTATACTTGGAAATATTCTCGGTTTAGCTGTTTCACTATTTTTGTCTGACTTATTTTCAACTAACAATCAAAAGGATATACAATATGGATGAATTCCAAACTGGCCCCAAAAACAGTTCGGATAGCTACTGGGCATCCGTGCTTCTTGCCGGGGGTATTTTTGCCCTTGTAAGTTTTGTGCTCAGCCTTATTTTCAGCTATTCACAAATTAATTCTGAACCGACCGGAACACTTATGTCGCCCATTATGATCGGGGGATCTGTGATCTGTTTCGTAACAGCATTTGCCGGAGTATTAGCTATTTGGCATTATGCAAAAGAAGTGACTCCCTACATAAAACTTGGCCAGGGTGCACTAATTGGATTCCTGGCCGGTGCAGCAGTTATCATTTTCAGTTCCATACTCAACGAACTATGGACATTTATAGATCCTGAGTTCACTGAAAAACTGATAGAAAGCACCGTCGCTAATTATGAGGCTATGGACTTACCGGAGGATACCAAAAACATGCTGATTGACGGAACTGTCGAGGCTATGCGGGATCAAAATATTCTTTGGCAGATTCTCACAAGTATACCGGTAACCGGTTTGCTGAATTTATTGACAGGGATGATTGGCGTCAAAATTTTTGCTAAAAAAGAAGACGGTGAATTCTGACAATCTTCAAATTTAATTACCATAAATTTTTATTATTTTTTAAACCCGTCAGGATTGGATATTCTTAGTAATTATTAAGATATCCAAACGTTTTTTACACTTATATGAATTAAATGGATAGCAATAATTACGTCGATCCGAACTCACACACTCCTTTGCAACATTTATCATGGGTTGAGCGCAACGGATTTTCACATTGGGCAGTAGCCGGCCTTTGGCTAATCGTTGCATTTCTGCTTTTTCAGATTATCGCCGGTATTGTTGCCGTTGCACTTATATTTGCCGTTGAAGGCGTGCCGTCGGCTGCCGATGCTGCAAATATTATGCTCGAACGGCTCGATTTGGTCTTTATTGGCAACACAACAGGCCAGATTCTTTTTCTGGGTTTAGCCACTCTTTTTGTAGCTAAATTGCATATTTCAACACAGAGCCAATCCGATTTCATGCGATTTAAAACCGGGCCGGATACCGGTTTTTATCTGGGGTTATCTGCTGCACTGTTCGTTGTTGTACAGCCTGCAATCTGGTATATCGGTTATCTTAATTCACTGCTTCCCCTGCCTGATATTTTTACTGAAATGCAGCAATCTCAATATCAAATGATTGAAAATTTTTTGAGATCTGATGGTGTAATGATAATGGCCTTGTTCCATGTTGGTGTAGTACCGGCTATTTGTGAGGAGGTTTTATTCAGAGGGTACGTATTACGTGCATTTGAAAAAAGCTGGGGTATAATTGCCGCTATAGTTGTATCGGGTTTACTATTCGGACTCTATCATATGCAACTCGCCAATCTTTTACCTCTCGCCACTTTAGGTATTTTACTTGCAATCGTTACGTGGCTTAGTAACAGTATCTGGCCTGCAGTTTTTGCCCATTTTGTGAACAACGGAGGAGCCGTAGTGCTCGGTACATATTTCCCTGACGTGGTTTTTGCAGATATAAGCCCCGAAACAGCACCGCCTGTCTGGATGCTTTTTTTAAGTTTGATCCTGACAGGTGTTATAATTAAGCTATTGTACACCCGTTCAAGATATAAAAAAGTGAATCATGGGTTTATTTGACGGTCCTAAATCAAGCAATATAAAAAACTGGGTTTGTGTGATGGAACGCGGGACGGAGTACGAAATAGAACTTGCCCGCAGTTATCTTGCAAATCTGAAAATACCATCCAATATCTTATCCAAACGGGACAGGGCTTATAGCCTGAATATTGGTGAAACATCTATGGTTTACCTTTATGTACCCATTGATTTTGAATACAAAGCAAGAAAAGCTCTTAAAGCCCTGGAAGATGACCTGTACGATGAAGATCCGGATAATGATGATAATAAAGACAGAACAAAGTGAGTGAGCTAACCAAAAGAATTTTGGTTGCTGTTCCAGCTGCGGTTCTGTTCCTTTACCTCACTTATATCGGGGGAATTGTATTTAAGGTTTTTATGGGCCTGATAACTCTTCTGGTAATTTGGGAAATGATCCGGATGTTCCGAAAACTGGAAATCACTTCTTTCCCAATCATTGTCTTTTTTTTAGCACTTTTTGTTTGGTTTCATGATCTTCCCTCATTTGCAATTATAGCAGCAATCTCAGCTGCAATAATACTTCTTACAACGATTAGTATTTTCTCTGAAAATACTTTAGCCAGGCGGTGGTTATTATCGGTTTTTTGTGGCGTTTATGCTCCTGCAGGATTTTTGGCAGTTGTATTAATAAGAAATAGTACCGACGGAATTACCGGATTTTGGATCACCATAGCCCTTTTTTTAATGATTTGGGGTAATGATGTCTTTGCCTACTTTGGAGGAAAAAACTTCGGCAAACATCCGCTTGCACCTTCCATAAGCCCCAATAAAACATGGGAAGGGTTCTGGTTTGGTATTCTGGGGGCAGCAACCGGGCTGGGAATTGTTTATTCTCTGTTTGGCGATATGCCCTTCGGAATTGTGGAAACAATACCATTTATTTTGATTATCAGCATCTTCGGCCCGCTGGGTGATCTGCTTGCCAGCAGGCTCAAACGAATTACAGGTGTCAAAGATTCATCAAACCTGATTCCCGGACATGGTGGTTTTTTTGACCGGTTTGATGCTATGATATTAACTGCGCCATTTTATTATATGTATCTTCTCTGGATTCTCTGATTCAAACTATGTCTATATCGATTTATGTAACTCACAATTTGTAAATAATGCCAGAATTTCAAATTCATACAACTCATTTTCCTGTTCATCTGAAACATGCCTTTACGATTTCACGCGGCACAAAATCAATTGTAACTAACGTAGCAATTACAATTACTGCCAATGATATTACAGGAATCGGAGAAGCGGCTCCCAATCGCCGATTTAATGAAGATGCTGAAACGGTCGATCTCTTTATGAAAAAAATATCACCTTCTTACCGTTTTAAAGCGGATTCGGTCGATGACCTCTTAAATCTGGTTAATCAAACAGACCTAAAGGCAGGATCGGCTGCTGCGGCTTTAGAAATGGCCTGGTGGGACTGG